>CAIPAT010000252.1 GCA_903863035.1 uncultured Lentisphaeria bacterium | reverse complement strand
TTGCGGGATGAGTGTCTTGCGACCGTATTTTTCCGTTCCTTCTTCCGGCGATATTTATATCGCCTGTCAGTCGGATCGAAAAAATCCAATCCACAATCCTACTCATCTATGTTAAATTTTCAACCTAATAGAGTATAAATACAATTCCTTATTCGACTCAATTCCGCCCCGCCGGAATTTAGTTGCCTCCGGGGCTGCCGGTGGCCGGATAATAGACTTGATTGGAGATATCTTGAAAATTAACATTCGCATTTACGCCAAAAAGCGACGTAAATGTTTGTTTCATACCAGTCGCTGTTGCCGCGTCCTGTTTTTTGAGTGTGAAGATGGTATTACCGGTGGTTCCCTGGCTGCTGACCAGATTGGCCGCTCCCAGAAAATAAAATGAATTTGAACCTGCAGTGGGTATATCCCGCAGCTTGTTGTCTTCGTTAAAATCCGTGCGCAGCAGACTCATGATGACAAGCGGGTTTTGAAAGGCCTGAGCCGTCTGATTGGAATTCGTAATTATCAGATCATCCCGAGTAAACGCCAGTGCATCGCGGCGTGTGGAGTTGTGAAACAGCCGGTGGCCCTGAAATTCGTCCACCTCCGGATTGCTGTTAGCCTGGTCGCCGTAATCCCAGGCATAGATATTGGATCCCTGCCCGCCTTGACTGGTAGTTCTGGACGTTGTTTCGGTAGCGGATTTGTTTCCGATCAGGGTTTGAATATTGGTAATGCCAATACCTCCGACGAAAATAATCCCCATGAAAATGGCCATGATGGCAATTATCCCGGCGCACATTTCAACAATGGCCTGCCCCTGCTGCTGTTTTTTATTATTCATTCTCTCTCACTCCTTCTATATTCTTGCGGGGCCGGACTTAGGCCCGTGATAACCATCCGGGGCATATCCGCCACCACAGCGTTCCTGCTCATTGGTCCGGGCCTTGCCGCTTGTATCTATAAGAATATACTGATTAGAATAAGGAAAGTAATATCTTGAAAAAGCAGGGTTGATGGTGTCCCGCTTTGTCTGATTAATAAGATCCTTAGCGTAATCCGGATTGCTATCGGTAAAAATATAGATCTGCTGCAGCCACCCGGCTCCGTTTAAATTGGTGACGCTGTATTTGTATGCCTCCGCAAAATAGGCGCTGCTGCCACCGGTGCCGGTAACGTATTTATTATTGTAGCCTGTTCTGCGGAAAGATTCAGTGTCCAGCTTCTGGATCGCCTGCAAATATAATTCTGAACCAGCCGGCGGCGCAACTGTCGGCGTATAAATATCGTCAGCGGTTTTCAGCCAGATGATAAAGGCGCTTAACGGGTCGTCAGTGTTGCGCAATGTATTGACATTGTCGGCATACATGGCGATCGGAAAAAGAACAACATTATCAAATGCCGGAAGGATGATTTGTACGTCAGCAGGCTTTAGTGCAACGTCACCGCCAAGGTGTCCGACAGTCCTGGCAATTACGCCGGCTGGATAACCGTCCTGGGATGCATCATTGCCTACCGGAACCCCTTTGTTGATAATAGTGTCGCTTCTGGTGCGGACTGGCGAAGGCGCGACACCTTTGAGTGAGGCTTTTGCTTCGGCATCTGTTGCTTCATCCATTTTTGATTCGAAACTGTTGATTAGATTTATGGTCTGACTGCATTCCGCATAAGCCACAGCGCCGTCATAACTTACTGAGGATTTAATGTCGCCGCTCAGATAGCCGCCTTGCGATCTGTTCCAGTAACTGCCGATATAGTCCATTCTGGCCGAATCCCAATAACCTTCGTCATAGATACACCAAGTGATTTGCTGTAAAACTCCCGGCGTATTTTTGATCCAATCCTGACTTTGATTACCTAATGCTTTACTTAAATAATTGTCCCAGCAGGATGGCTGCTTGTTGTTGACCTGCTCATAATAAGAACCGACGCTGCTTTCCGCATTGTCCTGCGCAAATTTTATTCCGAGACTGTATATTTCACTCTGACCGGTAAAATTCGGGTTGTCATATTGAATCTTCTGCCACCATTTGCCGGACCAGTAAGAATCCGGTTGTTTGAGCAGGGACCGCAATGGATAATAACACCACCACTCGCCTAATATCGCATTATAAAACACGCGGTCCTTGAATGCGTAAGGCGTAACTCGTTCAATGCCGATGCGGACGTTGGGACGCACTGCAATTCCCTGATCAATTACCCCTTTCAACATGCCGCGATAATCATCCCACCACCCCGGATAGCGGCCGTTAATACCGTTCCGGTATGCATCGCCGTAGCGCATTTCCCCTGTAGGCGTGTTGATATCAAGATTATTATAATAGTTAAGGGCATCCAGTTGTACTTGCTTGAGAGTATTTGCGGAGGGTTGCTGCTGATAATCATAAATGTTTACGCCGTTGTTCTTGGCCGCCTGCTGGGCGGCACCGAACGCGATAACCGGGCCGACAAAGGCCATTCTAGTCTGCATTTGAGTAATAATCTTACAAGCGTCAGCCGCCTGTTCCTGAGGTAATTTATTCCGGCTCCCGTCGGGCACATAGCCCTGCAATTGATCACAAGCCTTGATCAAATTCAATTCCCCGATCAGGTTCAAGCTTTCTTTCTGCCATTGCGCCGCGGCAAGCGCGGCGGCCTGGTTCGCCGTCTCAATCTTGACTTTGGAGCGGATAACGCTTTGCAGGTCGAACAGGAACAGAATACCCAGCATCAGGATAACCATGATGATCACGGCGATCACCATTACCTGCCCTCTACTGTATGGATTGATCTGTTTCATTAGCGGTCCAGAAAGTTTAGCGCATGATTATACATATCGGATGTTCCGGATGGAATATCCACCTTTTTCACATTATCAATAAAAGCCGACATATCCTTGTTCAGCAACGGCATATTCAGAATACTGACAGTGGCGGTAATCGTCGGAGTCATGTTGTCTCCCAAAGGGATGTGCAGCACCGGCGTAGTGCTGCTTGCACCATAAACCCAGTACTCATAATTTATTGTGGTATCAGAATTAACCATGTAGTTTTGCGCCCGGATGGCAAGCTGTCTCCGGTAACCATCGAGGTTAATGCTGCCGTCAGCGCCCCGGTACTGATCCTGCAGCGGCTCTTTGTCGGAACCCGTGTCCTGACCGGAGGCCGCTATCGCCGCAACTCTCGCCGCGTTGACGATAATTGTATCTTCAAAACCATACGCACGGGCCTTGGCGGCGTAAAAAGAGGAATATTCACAAACCATCTTAGCCATGACCCATTGAAAAACCTGGAGCAGTACGAACAGTGTCATGCAAAGCAGCAGCATGCAGACCATTGACTCTACGATTGTCGCGCCGCGCTGGTTCATCATGCCTCCTGCAGGCTGATAACATCTTTAATAAAAACCCTTCACTATATATATTAACGTTTTATTGAGATAAATCAATGTATTACTTCGCGGATAAAATAAATGAAACTTGAAAATAGACTCTAAACGGCTGAAATTTAAAAAAATAAACGAGCAGGATTGCGAAAATGTTAAAGTGCAGAGCATAACATAATGACCCGCTAAAAATCACAGAATGGCTGCTTTTTGCAATGCTGTACAAGGCATATTCCGGATTCCGGAAAAAAAATGTGGTAAGTTACCCCCGGATGGATGGCGGAAGTTAGGTTAAAAATTATTGTTTTGCAGGTTGATTTTTTTTGCGCGCGGAATAAGCTATCTAATAGAACGGGCCGCACAGTCCAAGTTCAGAAATCTCAGTCGTCAACGGCTGGCAATCGGAGGAAATTTTATGATTAAGACTTTCGTGCTTGATACCAACGTCCTTCTTCATAGTGCTCAGAGTATTGATTCTTTCCAGGATAACAATGTCGTCATTCCGATGGCGGTAATCGAAGAGCTGGATAAATTTAAAAAGTATCAGGATGAATTAGGCCGAAACGCCCGGCAAGTCATTCGCCGGCTGGACGCGCTGCGGGAAAAAGGACATCTGGCGGAAGGCGTGTCCCTGGCCGGTTCGGAATCTCCGGCCTCCGGCACGCTCCGTATCCTGACCGTCCGCGGAACGATGTCCGGGAAAGACAAGGATCTGGAAAAGATCACCGATACCGTGCTGGACATGGAATTGCCGGACAACCGCATTCTGCTGGTGGCGTATAATCTGCACAAGCAAAGCGAAAATATCGTTTTTATCAGCAAAGATATCAATCTCCGGCTGAAAGCTGATGCGCTCGGCATCAAAGTAATGGATTTTGAGCGTGAAAAAGTCGATTTTGACACGCTGTATACCGGGCAGCGGACCGTCAGCGTTCCAGGCTACGTCATAGATGAGCTTTACCAGAAGAAAATAATGCAGCCGGAAATGCAGCTTTGCGCCAATGAATTTGTGCTTTTCCAGGATGAAGATACACCGAAACATTCAGCTCTCGCCCGGCAGCGTTCAGACGGTCAGCTCCATCTGGTGGTAGCCAAACCGGAGACTCCGGTCTGGAACATTCAAGCCAGGAATAAGGAACAGCGGATGGCCCTGGATCTGCTGATGGACCCGGCAATCAGTCTGGTTACGCTGGTCGGACGGGCGGGCACCGGCAAAACTCTGCTGGCTTTGGCCGCCGCCCTGGAATGTGTGCTGCATAACGGCATGTACGAGAAGATCCTGGTTTCCAGGCCGATCGTGCCGCTGGGCAACGATATCGGTTTTCTGCCCGGCACCAAAGAAGAAAAACTCAGCAACTGGATGCAGCCGATATTTGACAACATCGACTATCTGATGCACTCTTCCGATAAAAAAGATCAGGTTTCAAGCAAAAAAACTGATGATTTGATCGGCAGTCACAAGATCGAACTTGAAGCCATCACCTATATTCGCGGACGCAGCATTCCGCGCCAGTTCGTCATTGTGGATGAAGCGCAGAACCTGACGCCGCATGAAGTTAAAACCATCATCAGCCGCGCCGGGGAAGGCACCAAAATGGTGTTGACCGGGGACCCCTATCAGATTGACAACCCGTATCTGGATGCCTCCAGCAACGGTTTGACCTACACGGCGGAACGATTCAAAAATCAGCAGATCCACGGTCATATGACGCTGACCAAGAGCGAACGCAGCCAGCTGGCCGCTATCGCCGCCGAACTCTTGTAACCTGGCAAGCCAAACAAAAAAGGCCTCTGCGGTTAAGCAGAGGCCTGAAGTAACTTCAATATCGCGGAGAATTAGATCTCTTCGCCAACTTCCCACCGCACAAAACGATTAACCTTCAGATTGGGTTTCTGTTTGGCGATAGAAGTCTTGTCATCCTTAATCCAGGGCTGATTGACCAGACAAACGTCGGAATACCATTTGTTGATCTTGCCTTCGACGATTTTGGCAACAATATTTTCAGGTTTGCCGACAACCTGGGCCGCGGCAATTTCCTGTTCTCTCTTAATCACATCTTCCGGAATACATTTCCGGCAGATGTAGGACGGTCTGAATGCCGCGATGTGCATGCAGATGTCATTCAGGAACGCATCGTCAGTTTCGCCTTCGACATCAATCATGACGCCGATTCGTCCGCCCATGTGCAGGTACGAAGCGATCTTGCCGGCGGTTTCCCACTTGACGGAACGACGAATCTGCATATTTTCACCGATGGTCGCGACCATGGCAACCAGACCGTCTTTTTCAATCTCCTGAACTTTTTCAGACACGCAGCCATTACCGTCAACAGTCAGCACTCTTTCAACAAGAGCGGAAACAAAGCTCTTAAATTTATCGTTGGATGCAACGAAGTCTGTTTCACAAAGCACTTCAACCATCGCGCCTTTATTTCCTTTGATACAGGAAACAATTTTGCCTTCTTTGGTAGTGCGGCCTGATTTCTTTTCGGCTTTGGCGATACCGGATTTTCTGAGGTTGTCAATCGCATTTTCCAAATCGCCGCCGGCTTCGGTCAGAGCTTTCTTGCAATCCATCATGCCTGCGCCGGTCTTATCGCGCAGTTCCTTTACCATCTCAGCTGTAATAGCCATTATGTAATCTCCCAGTATTAGTTGCGGGCAGAGCCCGCCTTAAAAAGTTATTCCGCAGAATCTTTTGCCGCGGCAGCAGGGGCTTCTACGGCAGCAGCCGGAGCTTCTACGGCAGCAGCCGGAGCTTCTACGGCGGCAGCCGGTTTTTCCGCCTCGTCAGAAGCCTTTTTAGCCGGTTTTCTAGGGGCGTCGGTCTTTTTGGCTGCGGGTCTCTTTCTGGCAGCAGTCTTCTTGTCTTTATCTTCAGCAGACTCACCTTCATCGGTGGTGTTCTTTTCGGCCTTTGCAGCTCTGTCCGCTTCTTTTGCCGCTTTGTCTTCCACGATCTTCTTCTGATGAATTTCATTGGCCAGACAGATCGCGTCAACAAAGAGGTCAGTGATGATCTTGATGGATTTGACCGCGTCGTCATTGGCGGCGATCGGATAGTCAATCGGCTGCGGATCGCCGTTGGTATCAACGATTGCGACAATCGGGATATTCAGCTTATTGGCTTCGCGAATGGCGATGTTGTCATGACAGACGTCAACAACCAGCATTACCGCCGGAACTTTTTTCATATTGGCGATGCCGTCAAGGTCGCGATGCAGTCTTTCTGCTTTGCGCGCCAGGCCGGACAATTCTTTCTTCTTCATGGCATTGGCTTCGGGAGACTGAAGCAGTTTGTCGATTTCGTACATCTTGCCAATGCTCTTGCGGATAGTTACGTTATTCGTGAGAGTGCCGCCCATCCAGCGTTCGGCAACATAGAACATTCCGGTCTTTTCAGCAGCTTCTCTAATTATTTGCTGCGCCTGTCTCTTGGTTCCGACAAAAAGAACGATACCGCCGTCTGCGACTACACGCTGCAGGAAATTGCAGGCATCTGCGATCTGGTGCATGGTATTGGCAAGGTTGATAATCGAGATACCGTTTTTTGCCCCGTAGACGAAATCTTTCATTTTCGGGTTCCAGCGTTTGGTCTGATGTCCAAAATGGACACCGGCTTCGAGCAGATCATTAATTGTGACCTTCGACATAGACAGCTTCCTTTTCTTTTTGCGAAACCTTTTCCACGGTAATTCCGTCGGGAAGGCTTCTTTTTGTTCAATTGTTGTAATGTCAACTCTGCGATAACAGATTTTGACAAATCCTTCTATATAAAAATAGAATGAGTGTTTAAGATAATCTTTTGCTGGTAAAACTGCAAGAAAAAAATAATCTTTTTTCTAAATAAAACAAAATCCGGAATTCCTTAACCGGCTGCGCCGGGACTTTAACCACAAAGGCACAGAGAAATCCTTCCCGCAGTCGCGGGACCACGAAAAACTTAGCGCGGCATAGCCGCAACCAAAAATACACCTTGACCACGAAAGGCACGAAAATTCACGAAAGTAAATCCAAAAATACAGCTTCACCATGAAGGGCATAGCCGCAACCAAAAGAAAATGTAAATACACCTTAACCACGAAAATTCACGAAAAAGAACAAATACACTTCACCATGAAGTGCATGAAGATGCATGAAGGAAAACCCGGGAACGCCGCTCTCCGCAGCGGCTTTAAAGCATTTCGCCTTTGGCGACCAACGCCTC
>CAIPAT010000251.1 GCA_903863035.1 uncultured Lentisphaeria bacterium | reverse complement strand
GTTCCCCCTTGCATCCCTCCTCCAAAACTTTTTTTGACGGATGGAATGACAAAAATTCTCCTCTGCATTGCTGAACATTTTAAATGTTGTGAGTTAGAAACTTATGAAAATAGCCGCATGAAAATCTTTCTAAAAAACAATAAAATGACGGATAGTAGTACGAAAAAGCACGAAAAAAATCAGTCAGCGAATTATGGCGGGTATTCTCCCCGCATTAATTCGCTGACTACGGTTTTATTTCTGTGGCATCAGTGGCAAAAAATGGTTCCACTTTCGTGTTTGTTCGTGCCTTTCGTGGTTAAGAAAGATTTCTCTGTGTGTGGTTAAGAATAATATATTTGGAATGCAATGAATACTTTTCCTGTAAATCTGTTGCTGAAAAAACGGAAATGCCTGCTGGTCGGCGGCGGCAAGGTGGCTTCGCGCAAACTGCTGAAACTGCTGGACGCCGGGGCTGAGATCACCGTCATTGCCCCGGAATGTTCCGGACAGATCAGCGCTCTGGCGGCTGAAGGCAGGATTGCTCTGCATCCGCGCAGTTTTCAGGACAGCGACCTGGACGGGGCCTTTCTGGTTTACGCCGCGACGGATGACCATGCGCTGAATTTGAGGATCACCGGTCTGGCGGAGCAGAGGAATATTCTGGTGTGTTCAGTGGACCAGAATTGGATTGGCGGTTCATTCATCACGCCGGCGACGATCCGCAACGATGAGATCACCGTGGCGGTCTCGTCCAGCGGGATTGCCTGCCGGAAAGCCCGGTTGATCAAGGATAACCTGTCACGGCATATTGCTTCGCTGGAAAATACTGAACTGCTGGTGATCGGCACGGATCACAATTATATTGCGCAGCAGCAGCGCGAGCCGCTGCATCTCGGGCGTACTGCGTTTGACCGGGCAGGGGGCATGATTGCGAATCTGTGGGGAATTCAGGGCTTTGTGCTGCTGAACACCTGCAACCGGATAGAATTGATCGCGGCGGCCCATATTTCGCCGCCGCTGCTTGATACTTTAAAACTGATTCTGAATTTCAGTCAGCTTGAAAATGAGCATTATTATGTTAAAACCGGTTTTGAGGCTTTCGCCCATTTATGTCTGGCGGCCGGCGGGCTGTTCTCGCAGACTCCGGGAGAGAATCATATTACCGCCCAGATGAAAGACGCCTGGCAGTACGCGGAAGAGAAAAATTGGGGCGGCAGCCTGATGAATACGCTGCGCGACCATGTGCTGCATGCTTCAAAACATATCCGGAATGAAACTGCGGCATTGCTGAAAACGCAGGAGATCGAAGAGCTGGCTTATAGTTATATCGAATCTATTATGCCGCAATTGTCCGGCTGTAATGCGGTGATTGCCGGAACCGGCAGCATCGGCAGCGGCATGAAAAATCTGTTAGCCGGAAAAGCCGGACGCATTGACTGGCTGTATCACTCCCGGCGTCCGGAAGCGGTTGAAAGTAATGTTTTTGTTTATGAATTGAGCGGGATAAAAGAGAAACTGCCGGAGGCTGATTTGCTGATTACCGCGCTGGCCGCGGAGCAGCCGGAGATTACCGCGGAAATGGCCTGGCTGTTCAAGGCCGGGGCGGTGGTAATTGATTTAGGCGTGCCGCGAAATGTCGCGGAAACACTCTCCGCCATGCGTCCGGATATTACCATCGCGGATATGGAGAAACTCAAAAAACAGCAGCGGCAAAATGGTTTTAATATGGAAAAAGTTTTTGCCGCCGCCAGTCAAATAATCGGGGAGCACCGGGAACTATATGAAAAATTTGTCCAGAGCTATACTGACGGGAACCAGGGACAGCAGGCTTTCGCAGGCGCAGACGCAGCAGGCGATTGAACGGCTGTGCGGGATTTTCCCGTCACTGAAATTTGAGATTATCAGCATGTCCTCGCCGGGGGACCGCGACAAGGCGACTGACCTGCGTCTGACGCCGGGCGATTTCTTTACCCGCGACCTGGACGAGGCGGTGCTTGAAGGCCGGATTGATTGCGCGGTGCATAGCGCGAAAGATCTGCCGGATGAACTGCCGGCGGAAATGGATTTACTCTATCTGCCGTGGACGGAAGACCCGCGCGACGTGCTGATTCTGCCGCAAGGCGTCTCCGTGATCCCGGACGCGCCGCGCATCGGCGTGAGCAGTTCCCGGCGGGAGGATTACTGCCGCAAACGTTTCCCGGATGCCGTGATGCTCTCCATCCGGGGTAATATTGATCAGCGGATCAGGCAACTGGATAACGGAGATTATGACCTTTTGATAATGGCGGCGGCCGGGCTCAACCGGATCGGCATGGCTTACCGTATTTCCGAATATATTCCGCTGCACGAATTGACCACGCCGCCGGGGCAGGGGCTGCTGGCGGTGACTTTCAGAAAAGGCGACGTCAGGTTTAATCAATTGCGTAAACTGTTTGTCAAGCCGGTGATTTTCGCCGGAGCCGGTACCGGTACGATTGACAATGTCACGCTGGGAACGGTTGAGGCGTTGAAGCATTGCGATATCTGTTTTTATGATGCCATTTGTCCTGCCGGACTGCTGGAACTGCTGCCGGAAGGCGCTGAGAAAGTGGATGTCGGCAAGCGCAAAGGACATCATGCGTTCTCCCAGTCGGAGATTTCCCGGAAGCTGGTTGACGCCGCGCGCCGCGGCTTGAACACCGTCAGGCTGAAAGGCGGCGATCCGGGTATTTTCGGACGGCTCGCCGAAGAGACTGAACTGCTGGATGAATATGAACTGCCGTACCGGGTGCTCCCGGGCGTTTCCAGCCTGAATGCCGCGACTACCGCCAGCGGTCTGCTGTTGACCAGACGCGGTTTGTCCAGAGGTTTTACGGCTGCCGCTCCACGCAGATCCGGTTCGGATAAAATTGAATGGTTTTCAGCGGCGGAGGAGAAGGCGCTGCCGAAAGTATTTTTCATGGCGGTCTCCGGACTCAGTGAAGTGATGGAGGAACTGGAAGCTGAAGAGTATTCCGCTTCGCTGCCGGTTTCGGTCGTGTTTGATGCCTGCGGTGACGAGGAGCTGATTATTTCCGGCACGCTGGCGGATATTGCCGCTAAAGTTCCTGACAGCGTTCTGCCCGGTATCGTTATTGCCGGGGTCGCAGCCGATGGCAGATTTCTCTTTCCAAAACATGGCGCGCTTGGCGGAATGCGGGTGCTGTTTGCAGGCAGCGCGGCCTTGTCGGAAAAAGCGAAAACGGCAATCCTTAATTTTGACGGGCATCCTGTCCTGCGTCCATTGATTGAACTGGTTCCCGCCGCCAATGCGCCGGAGGCGCTGACCAAAGCCGCCGGCGCTGATTGGCTGATTGTCACTTCCCCGTCCGCCGCTCAGATACTGCTGGATGCGGCGCTCCGGGTGAAATTTGATTTGCGGCAACTGCCGTCGCTGGCGGTCTGCGGGCCGGGCACTGCGGAAAAGTTTATCGCACACGGCATCCATCCTGAAGTCTGCGCTTCAGAAAATTTCGGAACTCAAGGTCTGCTGGACGCGCTCCATGGAAAAATAGTGCCGAAACACACCGTTTTACGGCTGCGTTCAGACCTGGCTGGCGGGAAGCTGGATATAGAGTTGCGGAAACTGGCGGCCGCGGTTACTGATTTTGTACTGTACGCCAACCGTCCGGTGCATTACGACAGACTGCCGCAGTTTGACGCGGTATTATTTACCAGCATTTCCTCGGTCACGGCATTTTTTGAAAATTTTCCGCCGTCGATGCTGGAGAATAAAATAATCTGCGCTATCGGCAACCCGACTGCTTCCAGGTTGAAAGAGTTACTGCGCGGAGTTGAAATCGTGCAGGGAACAGAAGCGACAGTTGAATCTATGGTTTATGCCTTGGCAGTTAAACAAATAAGCAGTAAATTAAGGGAACAGAAGTCAGAATGAAACCGGAAAATAACAGCCGGAATCTAGAAGTTAGAAGCTAGTAGTTAGAATAATACAGAAAGCAAGTAGACAGTGGACAATAGACAAGGAACTAGGATAGAACTGAATATCCAATATCCCGTCCCGCCCTGCTGGATCCCGCAAAGCGGGAGAATGTCCAATGTTCAAGGGGAACAGCCTAAAGACAGGGGAACTGGTTTCCTTGGGGGGGTGCCCCGTCACAACCAGGATTTCAGGATTTCGCGTTTGACTGCGGGATCCGCAGTTTTATCAAATAAGAAACGAAAGATAAAAATAACGCGTGACTGGTAGAAAAAGTAAAAAGATAAAAATCAAAAAGGTCTTCTCTGTGCCTTGCTAACTCTCGGGTTAGTACCGCGACTGCGGGATTAAAAAAAGAGTTTCAAAGGAGCGACGGACTCCTGGCT
Source organism: uncultured Lentisphaeria bacterium (assembly GCA_903863035.1). Lineage (GTDB taxonomy): Bacteria > Verrucomicrobiota > Lentisphaeria > Victivallales > Victivallaceae > CAIPAT01. The sequence goes on along the minus strand of CAIPAT010000251.1, from coordinate 1,193 downwards.
TCCAATGTATCAAATAAGAGGTTTAATTTATGTCAAAAAACTTTGCTAAATTTCCGGATTTGCGGCTGCGCCGCTTGAGAAAAAATGTAACTGTGCGCAATATGCTGGCCGCGCCGCTGCCGGGTCCGGAAAAATTTGTCTGGCCGGTATTCGTGGTGGAAGGTTCCGGCGTTAAACAGCCGCTGATGGCAATGCCGGGGCAGTTCCGCTACTCCATTGACACACTGGTTGAGGCAGTGGGCGAAGTCCATGCGACGGGGATTAAATCGCTGATGATTTTCGGCGTGGTCGGTCCTGAATGCAAGACCCCGGCGGGTGATTACGGCTGGTCGCCGGACGGCGTTGTTCAACGTGCGGTCAGGACATTGAAAGCCGCCTGGCCGGACCTGGTCATCTTTACCGATGTCTGCCTATGCGAATACACTTCCCACGGCCATTGCGGCGTGCTGGACTGCAGTGGTAAAGTAGTCAATGACCACAGTCTGGATCTGCTGGCAAAAATAGCGTTGTCCCATGCCGCCGCCGGTGCGGACGCGGTCGCGCCCAGCGCCATGATGGACGGCCAGATTGCCGCTATCCGGCAGGCGCTGGAAAGCACCGGGCATCATGATACACTGCTGCTGAGCTATTCAACCAAATTCGCCTCCGGTATGTACGGACCGTTCCGTGAAGCGGCAAATTCAGCGCCGTCGTTCGGCGACCGCAAGTCTTACCAGGCCGACTGGAGAAATCTCCATGCGGCCATGCTTGAATCATTGCTGGACGAAAACGAAGGAGCGGATATGCTGATGGTCAAGCCGTCGTTGTTTTATCTGGACATCATCTGCCGTTTGAAGGAAAGCACGCTGCTGCCGGTGGCAGCTTATAACGTCAGCGGTGAATATTCCATGCTGATCGCCACTGCGGAAAGAGGGTGGGGCGATCTCAAAACGCTGGTGCGCGAGTCAGTCGGGGCCATGTCGCGCGCCGGTACGGACATCTTCATTTCGTACTGGGCCAATCAATATGATAAATTGCTGAAAGAATAGAATGTAGCTCGAAGGAGCCAGAATTCAGATACCATGAGTAAGTGACAAGGAATTTGTCACAGTTAAAGAAAAAACTCCTTTGTCAGTTAAATTATGGTTTGCGACCTAAAACTAACAAAGGAGTCTCAAAATGCAGAGAAAAGGTAACATCGTATCGCGTGAAAG
>CAIPAT010000250.1 GCA_903863035.1 uncultured Lentisphaeria bacterium | reverse complement strand
GACAAGACACGAAAAAGAACAAATACACTTCATCCCGCAGGCGCGGGAGCATGAAGTGAATGAAGTTAAACCCGGGAACGCCGCTCTCCGCAGCGGCTTTATGCATTTCGCCTTTGGCGACCAACGCCTCACCGTTGGATCATGCCCGGCGGGCCGCCGGTGGCGAGTAAAGGGAAACAATTATTTGTTTGCAGGTCCCGCCCTGCGGGACGGACAGTTCAAGGTTCCCCCTTGCATCCCTCCTCCAAAACTTTTTTTGACGGATAAAATGACAGAGTTGAGTGCCGGATCCGTGGCGTGTCGGTCGATGCCGACGTAATTGAAAGTTGAAAGTTGAAAACTGAAAAAACGGGAAAAGTTAAAAATGAAAAGCGTTGTGTTCAACAGGACTCCAAAGTGTCGGAGTGTGAAAGAGCGAGAAAAGTTGAAAGTTGAAAGTTGAAAGTTGAAAAGCAGATGCAAAAACATTAGCTCGGAGGCTGTCTCCCGCGAATGCTGGAAGTGAGAAGGCTGTCCAAAATGTAAAGAATGTGACTGGTGACTGGTGACTGGTGACTGGTGAATAGTAAGGCAAAGGAAAACGGTTCTGCTCAGCAGTGTCTCCCGCAATTGCGGGATCCAAAATGGGGAAAACCCGCGGATGCGGGAGAGGTAAGTGGTGTCTAAAATGAGCGTACAGGGTGTCCAAAATGGGGGGCAGAAACAGACGCAACGGACAAAACGGACTGGGAGAGAAGTCGAGGACACCTGTAAGACCCATGAAACAGAATGCAAAACGGGTGTCTCCCGCGAATGCGGGAAGGGAAACGGTGTCCAAAATGTTTATTAAGGCTGAAACCACACCAATATTTTTACGGGTTAAATCGGTGAAATCATTTGACTAAACAGGGTTGTCAACCTATTCATAATCTCTTAACATTTAGATATGATTTCAGTTATACTTTACAGATATTGGCAAAAAGGGCAGGCAAATGAGTATTAATACACCGGCGCAACGCCGGATTAAAGAAATATTGGACGATTCGGTAGAACGCGGCATCGACCGCGGAATTCAAGTGGCGGCTTACCTCGACGGCAAACTGGTTATCGATGCCTGGGCCGGTATCGCCGATCCGGACACCGGACGCGAAGTTACCGGCGATACCCTGTTTCCAGTATTTTCCGCAGGCAAAGGCATTACCGCCACCGCCATCCATATCCTGGCTGAACAAGGCAAACTAGATTATGATACCCCGATTGCCGCCTGCTGGCCGGAATTCGGCAAACACGGCAAGGGCCGCATCACTCTGCGGCAGGCGCTCAGTCATACCTCCGGCATACCGCATATGCCGCTTTCCAAAGATGTCAGTGAAGTTTGCGACTGGGAATTGATGTGCCGCAAAATCTCCGACCTGCAGCCGCTATGGGAGCCGGGCACGAAAACATCCTACCATGCCATTACCTTTTCATGGATTATCGGCGAAACAGCGCACCGCCTGGACGGGCGCGATATCAGCACGATCATACAGGAGGAAGTCTGCCATCCGCTGGGAATTGACTCAATCTTTATCGGGGTTCCTGACTCGCTGGCAGATCAGGTCGCGATACTGGATGTTCCAGTCTACGGCCCCAGCCAGCCTGCTCCGGTTTTCGATCAGTCCATCCCCCCCTGGGTTTGTCCGCTGGAGGTGTTCATGAATAATCAGGAAGTGCGCCGCGCCTGTATTCCAGCCTCCAATGGCATCATGAACGCCCGGGGGATTGCACGCCACTACGCTGCGCTGATTGGGAACGGGGTTGACGGAGTGCGCTTGCTGTCGCCGGACACCATCCGGGCGGCAACGACGCTGACAAGCCCGTCCGGCATTCCGGTCGCCGAACTGCCCAATAAGTTCGGTTTAGGTTACGGGCTGTACGGACCGGACGAAAAATACGGACAGATTTTCGGCCACGGCGGTTACGGCGGGACTGTCGGAATAGCCGATGTGAAAACAGGCCTGACAGTCGGAGTGACGAAAAACCGGACTTATGCCGCCACCCCCAACCTGGTTGAAGAAATTCGCGCCGCTCTCGGGCTGTAAACATAAATAGACTTAACCAAATTATCATTTACCAATATGGACGAAAATAAAAAAAACTGGCGCCGCTGGGGCTGTGTTACTTTGAGCCTGTCACATTTTATGGTGATGGGACTTACCGCTGCCGGGATGTTGTTGTACTGGTATATGCCGACTTATCTTGGCGGCATACTGCTGCCCCGGCTGGCGGCGCTGGCCGGGATTAAGGGAATCAGCGCTGAAGTGCGCGAACTCGGGCTGTCCGTGGCATTTTTTGAAAAGGTCAAGCTGGAACTTGACGGCAGCCGGGTGGTCGCGGCGGACTCAATCCGGGTGGAATACCAGCTTCCGTTCTGGCCGTTCCAGCATGGCATCAAACTTAAAGCGCTGGATATAAACGGCGCCCGCGTCAAGATTGTAAAAGATGGCAATGCCTGGCGCATCCCCGGTATCTATCCGGAACTGTTTGAGAAAAAAGCAGCAGTACAAGCGAACCAGCCTGTTTCGGCAGCGAACTCGGACACGCTGGATTTAAAATATGTTGCGCTGACCCGCTGCATATTGATGATAGATGTCGAGAAAGTCCGGACAGAGGTTCCGTTCTCAATAAGGATGAGAAATCCCGGAGGCCCGGAAAAGAAAATCACCGGGTCATGTAAAGTGCAGTGCGCCGGAGATGTTTTTCGCGGTCAGGGGGAATGGTATCGTCACAGCGGACGCTTTGAATTTAAATTCAGCGGTTCAGGCAATCTGGCAACTTATTTATTCGTGCTGCCGCAGACTGAAGGTATTACCGCCAGGTCAATGTTTGCCGGAGAGGTTTTCGGGGAAATCGATTCCGCCGGTTTGCAGCAGCTTGCCGGAACAGTGAAGCTTACCCGTCTGCAGGCAGGCGCTTCCGGATGGATGCTGACTAATTCGACGAAAGACAGTCCGGCCATCCTGCGGGTAAAGCAGAACGACGGCAGCGTCGAGTATTCACTATCCAATCTGGTATTGACCGGGCCGGTGACGCTGCTGCTGGATAAAATTTCCGGCAAGGCTGCCCTTACTGCGGAGTCAATCAACATAAAAGGTGATATTGCCAGCCGGCTTGATGCCGAAAACAAGCAGATGCTGCAATTCAAGACCAGCCTGCCGCTGACTCATCAATATGATTTAAACTGGAACCGGTTAAGACAGCGCGGACACTGGACTTATTCGGCCAATCCGGAATTACCGCCCGGCGTTGAAATGATAGAGGCTGGAGCCGGAGCCGGCATGTTACGATTTAAAACGCTAAAAATTGGCGGGTCCGGCGATATAAACTGTAACCCCGGCGACACAGAAAACGACTTATGTATGAACATGGAGATGTCATTGAGCCCGGCAGTCGAATTCGAGAAGGCAAAAGCGGATAATGCCGCGAAGCCGTTAAAAGCGGCGGTATACGCGCCTCGTGCCGGAATATCGCTAATGAAATCAAAAGGGCAATGGCGCGGTGGCTTGAGCGTGAGCGCGGAAAGTATCAGGTTACCGGAATTTCAGTTTAAAACCGGCAGCCTGAAAGCTGAACTGCCGCTGCTGCATCCTGCCGCGCCGGGCGAGACCGGCCGGTTTCAATTGCAGCAGGTCAGTATGCGGGATAACCCGCTGCTGGACATTGATCTCGCTGTAAAGAATATTGAATCCGGGCTGTCAGTTGAAGGCCGGTTGCGCCCTCTGATTCTCCCTGGAGCAGACTGGAACTGCCGGGCAGTTTTACAATTGCGTCCAGTGTTGTCCGGACGGTTCGAACTGAGTTTCGGCCCCTATGACCTGTCGGAGCCGCTGCTGCCGGGAAAATATTTTCAGCCACTTGAAGGCACAAGTTTCAGCGGCAATATTGAGGGAGGCGCGGAATACCGTTTTGGCCCGGCCGGCAGTTCCGGCAAGGCAAGCCTGCATATTGCCAAAGGAATATTTAAAAGTACGCCGCTGAATTTGACTGCGGAGGGAATTGAAGGCATATTAGTATTACCCGGACTGCCGGAACTGCGGACACTGCCGCTGCAAGTACTGAGTTGCAAATCATTGCGGGTCGGGACTATTGACATAAGCAATTTGAATGCTGAATATCAGATTGAGCCGGGTTGCGCTTTTCTACTGGAAAATTTTTCCGCAAACTGGTGCGGCGGCAGAATTTATACTCAGGCCATGCGTATAACTCCGGGGCAGCGGAACCTGAAAGCGGTAGTGTATTGCGACGGCTTGATTCTGTCGCGGCTGCTGGCCGAAATGGGCATTGCCCAGGCTGCCGGAGCCGGCTCAATTCAAGGGCGCATGCCGGTAAGTATCGGCGAACAGGGCATTGTTCTGGAACCCGGCTACCTGTATTCAGAGCCGGGGGACAATCACAATCTCCGGGTTCAGGGGATGGACAAGATGCTGGAAGGGCTGCCGCCTGACTCCGTGCAGTTCAGCCAGATGGATATTGCGGCGGAAGCGTTGAAGAACTTTGATTATGATTGGGTTAAAATCAATTTTGCCAATGTCGGAGAAGCACTCCGGCTGGAAATGCAGTTGAGCGGGCATCCTGCGGAACCGCTGCCGTTTAAATATGACGGTCAGCGCGGCGGGTTTGTCAGGGTCAATGGTGAAAAAGCAATTTTTCAGGGTATAAAGCTGGATATAAATACCAATATTCCACTTAACCAGATGTTAAAATTTAATAACAATGTAAAAAAACTTTTCGGAGGTAAGCAAACATGAAGACAAAATTATTGGCGGCATTACTGCCGGTACTGCTCGCTGGATGTTTCTCCAGCAGTCATCAGATCGACACTCGCAATGAGGTGAATGTCAAACCGATTGAGATCAAACCCATCCATATAACCATTGACGTCAACGTCAAGGTAGACCGGGCGCTGGATGATTTCTTCGACGATGTGGATAACGCGAAAAAAGCTAAAACGCCGGAAACTGATAAAACAAACAAAACTGAAACTGCAACCAAGTAAAATATAAGGAGTTAGCGATAAATGAGAACAAATTCAATAATGAATGCTGTCGCAAAAGCATTGTTCGCACTGGTACTGCTAACCACAGTATTTAATTTGAATGCCGGTACTAAAGATGAAATTATCGCAAGGATGAAGGCACGGCTGCCTGCTATCGAGCAGCTGAAGAATGCCGGGGTTGTCGGGGAAAACAATATAGGGTATCTCCAGGTTAGAGACGATAGCGCCGATACAAAAAATGCAGTTGACACCGAAAATAACGACCGCAAACAAGTATATGCCGCGATTGCGGCGAAGAACGGCACCTCTGTCGAACTGGTCGGTAAACGGCGTGCGATCAAGATCGCTAAAGAAGCCGGAAAAGATCAATGGCTGCAGAATGACAAAGGCGAATGGTATCAAAAGAAATAGCGGCGGCCTGATATAGCCCTCGCATTGTGTCGAAGGATGCGAATACCTGCCGGTATTCGCATCATAGAACGCCCTTCAAAAAATCTTCGGTCAGTTTATGGTCGGTTATATCCTGAAAAGTCCCCATGATTTGCGGACATTTCGTATTGTCCGTTTGTACAGTACCTCTGATTTCAGCCCAGAACCGCTTGCCGGTCGCGGTAATGGCTTCTGCCTCGACGACGAATTCTGAGCACTGCTTAATAGACAGATTAATCGTATCTTTTACGTGCGGAACATATTCAGGAGCAAAAAACTTAACCCATTCTTCCAGCGTCGGCTGGTAGTCAGCCGGCAATTCCAGAATATAACGGATACCTTCAGTCCAGAATATTTTTTGGGTTTTAGGGTCGGCTTTCCAGCCGCCAATGCGGGAAATATGTTCCGCCTGCCGCAGGAATTGCTCCCGTTCCAGCAGTTCATTTTCGGCAATCTTCCGGTCAGTTATATCGGTATCAGTACCGCGGTAGCCAATAAGTTTTCCATTCTCACTTAAGATCGGCACGCCGCTGGTTTCTATGAAAATTATTTTCCCGTTCTGGTGAATGCAGGGATTAACAAAACCCCGGATTGGTTCCATACGTTGAAAAGCGGTCATCACTGCCGTCTTCAGCGCTTCCTTCTCGTCCAAAGGGAAAAGGTCATAGAAATGTTTATGACCGATTAATTCTGAAGCGGAATACCCTAAAATATGCTTTACTACTGAACTGCAATAGGTATACATCCCGGATGCGTCAACTTCCCAAACCATATCGCAGGCATTTTCGGCAATCTGTCTGAAACGGATCTCACTTGCCTGCAACTCATCTTCTGCAATTTTACGGCCGGTAATGTCAGTTCCGGTCCCGATATAACCGAGAAAGTCGCCGTCAGCATTGAAACGAGGAACGCCAGAATCCAGAATCCAGCGGAATCCTCCGCTGTTATGGCGGAGACGGTATTCAATAACAAACGGCTGGCGGGCACTAAATGCCTTTGCGCGGGCATAAAGACAGTGCTGACGATCTTCCGGATGCAGACATTCGCTCCAGCCGTTACCCAGTTCCTGTTCCAGCATCCGTCCGGTGAATTCGAGCCATCTGCTATTGAAATATGTGCACAAACCGCCCGGTCCGGACATCCAGAGCAATATGGGGGCAGTGTCGGCCATCGTCTTGAATCGCTTTTCACTTTCCTGTAGTGCCAGTTGTGCCTTTTTACGTTCAGTGATATCCAGGACTACCGCGATTCCCGCCTTGATTATCCCCTGGTCATCCCTTACCGGCGCAGCTTTGGCCCATACAAGACGCTGTTCATGGTCACCATTATTGCTGATGAACTCCTTGCTGCAACTTTCTCCATGCAGAATCGCCCTGGCCAGCGGTCCTTCTTCCGGTTTGACCTTTGTTCCGTCAGGATACAATAACTGCTCGCCTGGCGTAAACTGTTTAATGCCAACACCAACAGTCGTCTGATCCCCGGGACTGCCGAGTATTTGGCGGGCTGCTTTATTAAAATGACGCAGCCTGCCGTCCGGCGCATCCGCAATTATAATTCCTGCCGGACTCTGGTCAAATGCGGCTTCGAGAATGTTTCTGGTTTCTTTCAACTCCTGTTCAGCATGGTCGCGTAACTCAATCTCATTTTTTAGAATTGAGTTAAGTTTTATGAAGCGCATGGCAGTGATGCCAATCCCGGCGGCCAGCAGTGTCAGTAAAATTACTGCCGTGTAATATAGCTTCTGACGGAGGGGGGATGTTGATGGTGATGTTGCATAAATGAAGTCTTTCAACGAAATATCTGATGATATTTGTCCTGCCTTCTTATACGTGTCCAAGATATGCTGCCATCTCGCTCTGTTCATATAACCAATTTCAATGATATTGGGATTAATCAGAGAACGCATTTCCATGGCTTCATATTGCAATTGTTCCCGTGACAGTTTGCGGTTGTATTTCTGCCGGATAATCGTAATGAGGTCTTCCGGATGATCCATGGCATACTTCCAGCCGCGCAGCGACGCTTCGCGAAACGCTTTCACGCGCTCAGGATGAAGCCGTATCTGCTTTTCTGTGGTGAACAGACAATCTCCGTAAAAATCAATCCCGCAAGTGTGGGGATCCAGCAACTTGTAAGGTATTTTCAGTTTCCGGAAATGATAGGGTTCGGTAGTTGTGTATGCCGTCATGGCATCTACTTTACCATCGATCAAATCCTTTATATTGAAGGTATGAGGCAGTATTGTCAGTGAATCAGTATTTATATTTTCAATCTGCAGATAGGTCATTACTTCCGCGGAAAGCGGTTCTATCATCACTTTTTTGCCAACCAGAGAATGGATATCGGCAATCGCCCCGTCATCCTTCATCATGATGACAAGCGGCGAATGCTGGAATATTGCAGCAAGCACTACAACGGGGTTGCCTTTTTCACGCAAAATAGCAAGCGTACTTCCGGCAACTCCGAAATCAGCCTTGCCGGCCAACACTGCCACAGAAGGATCAACTCCCGGCTGTGCTTCGACGATTGTCACATCAAGTCCGGCATCCTTGTAATAACCGTTTTCGACTGCCGCATAATATCCTGCAAATTGAAACTGGTGTCTCCATTTTAACTGTAATATTACCTTGTCCAGTTTTGTACTTTCACCTGTACATGCAGGGGCATAACAGAAGAAGGCCAATAGCATAAAACATGCCAAAAACAGCCAATGTCTGCAACACAAAATATCCCATATAAATTGAATAGGACATATCCTGTCGATGGCTATCCTGTACGTGCAATAATTAAAACGCATAAAACTACCTCTATGTATATCTTATACAGCATCTTTTACAAAAAAACAATAACGATTATCATATTTTTATAAAACTAAAAATAAAATAATCTATATATCAAGGTTGAGCAAACAATTCGCAGGGTGCAATACCTAACAATTTATGAAATCAAAACCACCAGTTGAACTGGTGATATGCTCCAGCCCTAGAAAGGCATATTACCGGCAGCCCCGGAGCTCTGAACGGTTCGCCAGCCGCATCTATTTCACGGGCCGCCGCTAAGCCTGCTTCCTTATGCCTTAATATTCTTGCCACCCGTAAACGGGTCTATATATTCTTTAAATGTCAATTGCTTTCTTATTGCGACCAACCGTATCGACATAGTACCCACGACATCAGAAATGCCTGTTCCCGTATTTGTACTTCAGGTTGGCATGACGGTCTAAGATCATTAACGAGCTCTTGCCTTTCAAGTAGCCCATAAACTGCGCCACACTCAAATTGGGCGGAATACTCAGCAACATATGAATATGATCCGGACACGCTTCTGCTTCCAGAATATCCACTTTCTTCTGCTCGCAAAGCTTGCGCAGGATTTGACCTATGTCGGATTTTAACTTGCCGTAGATTTCCCGTCTACGAAATTACGGCGCAAATACATAGCACTGGAGGTTTTTTCAGATCGCATGCATCTGAAGATTTTAGGGAACTCACCGGCTAAGCCGGTGGCATTTTTGCCTTGAAGGAAGACAAAAAAAAAACCGCTTTTCAGACGGTCTTATTAATTCTTGAATTTGCAGAATTTATAGAATACCGCAACGTTTCAAGGCGGCAGTCAGCTTTTCTCTGCCGCCGGCACTGATTTCACAGAGCGGCAGACGGAACTCTTCCGCAATCATACCCTTCATTGCCATCGCGGTTTTTACCGGAATTGGATTGGTCTCGACGAACAGGTCGCGGAACAGGCAATAGTATTTCTTGTGCAGTTCCATCGCCTTGCTGAAATCACCTGCTGCGGCGGAATTAACCATTGCCTTGAGTTCGGCCGGAATGATGTTCGACGCCACACTGATAATGCCGGTTGCGCCGACAGCCATCATCGGGACAGTCAGCATGTCATCGCCGCTCAATACCGTGATGTCACAAACATCGAGAATGGCAGAAACGCGCTCAACACTGCCACCGGCTTCCTTGACCGCTACAATCAGCGGATTCTTACTCAGACGGGCAATCGTTTCAATTGCAATCGGCACGCCGGAACGGCCGGGAACGTTATACAGCACCACCGGCAACCCGGTCTGGTCGGCTACCGTGGAAAAATGGCGGTAAAGCCCTTCCGGGGTCGGCTTATTGTAATAAGGAGTGACTTGAAGTGTCGCATCGGCACCGGCGTTTTTTGCATGTCTAGTCAATTCAATTGCTTCGGAAGTGGAGTTGGCTCCGGTTCCGGCAATGATCAGGCAGCGCTTTTTAGCGGTTTCAATGGTAACTTCAATCACTTTCATGTGTTCTTCGAAAGATAAGGTCGGCGATTCTCCGGTTGTGCCGACCGGAACGATTCCATCCACGCCGCCGGCGATCTGGAATTCAACCAGTTCCCGCAACTTGCCGAAATCAACGGCTCCCTGGGAAAATGGCGTCACCAACGCTGTATAAACACCCTGCATTTCCATATATATGTCTCCTGATAAAGTTAAATATTTATCCTGTTAAGATAGCCTTTCTTGATGAATAAATCAATATCCATGACAATCTTTGCCATAGTTTTTACACATTTTTTTGCGGTGCCGATCTGCAGTCTATCGTACTGATGGTCTCGTAACAAGAAAATCATCGGACAAAGCCGGATTCCCTGGCGAAAAGTAGAGAATAGCAGAGAACGCGACCTCTCATGATACGAACTAAACTTCACATTCACAATACTATACACAATTTCAGCATTACAGATTACTATCTCACTACATTGACAGGAGATCCGTTCAGGAAAGCGCGGACATTGGCGGCGGCAATACTTAGCAGACGCTGCCTGGCGGCTTTCGACGCCCAGCCAATATGCGGAGTGATATAACAGTTCCTGGCTTTGAGCAGCGGATTATCGCATTTCGGCGGCTCTGTACTAAGCACATCCAGACCGGCTCCGGCAAGTTTACCGGAGTTTAACGCGGCAGCCAGCGCCGCCTCGTCAACCAGCCCTCCCCTTGCGGTATTAATCAGGAATGCGGTCGGCTTCATCAATGCCAGATGCTCCTGATTGACAATCCCGGCGGTCTCGGGAGTAAGCGGACAATGCAATGTCAGAAAATCGCTCCGTCTGAAAAGCTCCGCCATATCAACATATTCGATGCCGCATCCGGCTTTCGGAGTGCGCGAGAATGCAATAATTTTCATGCCGAAAGCCCGCCCGATCACCACCGCCGCCGCTCCGATCCGGCCGAGACCTAGAATACCCAGAGTCATGTTGCGCAATTCAAGCAGCGACGTTTTCCAGTAACAGAAATGTTCGCAGTCCTCCCATTCCCCTGCGGCCACACCGGCGGCATGGCCTGCCACATTATTGGACAAATTCAGAATATGGGCAAAAACCGTCTGCGCCACAGAGTCCGTGCTGTACGCCGGGACATTGGCAACGATGATTCCCCTGACTGTCGCGGCAGGAACATCCACCACATTATAACCGGTAGCCAGCACCCCGATATATCGCAATTCCGGCAGACACGCCAGCGTTTCCGCATTCAGCGCGGTCTTGTTAGTCAAAACAATTTCCGCATTGCGGCAGCGCTCGGCAACCTCGTCATGCGCGGAACTGTCATAAATGCGGCACGTCCCAATGGACTCAAGCTCATACCATGCGATATCCCCGGGGTTGGAAGTATAACCATCCAGTACAACAATATTCATTATTCTGCTCCGGCATTGTTTATTGAAAATATCACATCCATACTGTTTTTCCAGATAAAAAATGAAACCATTGATTGATTTTTCGCCAAAACATGGCATATTTACAGGTTTACATGCCCCGGTAGCTCAGAGGATAGAGCATCTGACTTCTAATTAGGTGGTCGCAGGTTCGATTCCTGCCCGGGGTACCATTTTAACTTTCAAATCCCCTGTAAAATTCTTAATAAATTGCTATTTTAAGTTCAAAAATCTCGATTTTAGCCAATCTTTTCATTCAAGCTATATCCGTCCCAAAAGGTCCATTTTGGTGTCTTTAAGTTTAAAAACGGTACTAAATGGTGCTAGCAAAAAACATCCATTTTAAGCTCAATTTTCATAATAAAAACTCAATATTAGAGCAATATATATAGGAAAATACACTTTCCTAATCGCAAAATCCACCTTTTCCTATAAAAAACACGTTCAATAAGCTTAAAAGCCATTACTCCTGCGAACAAGAGTAATGGCTATATGAAAAATTCTGTAATTAACGGTTTTTCAGTTTGTTGTAGGTTTCTTTGCAGATTCCAAGCATTGGGAAAATATCCTGATGCTGAAATCCTCTACTGTGGTAAAAATCAGCGAGCCTGTTTAACTCTTCTTTTCGTCTTTGTCCTTCCGGTTTGCTTTTCTCAGTATCGTCTTCATCATAGGAAACAGACCATTCTTTATCAAACATCACTTTAAATGGAGCTACTTTTTCCTCGCCTGAACGTGAAGGTTTATAAGCCAGGATAAGCGGATCTTTCAATGTATAATATTGATTGTTCTTGTCCTTACCCTTCTCGTTGTCCTTACCCTTCTCGTTGTCATCGTCGCGATACAAGCGTACTGTAAAGTAAAAATCATCAAGTGCAAACTTCCATCCGCGTATATCGCCATTGCTGCCTTCATGATGTAAAAACAGGATAGCAATATTCATGTGCCGCATTTTGTTGATAAAATCCGATAAATTTAGGTCAGCGGTATACGGTTTTCTGATGAATTTACTCAAAGTATCAATGACGAGAAGATCGACCGGTTGATTTGGAGTACCTTTGTTTTTTGCTGCTTCGACTATGTTGATAATTTTCTGCCAGTTGGCCGGATTTGAATAATCGACTTTGTCCACCTTATCCTCAGTCATATCTTCCACAATGAGGTTATTATCGTACTCGGCTCTAGCTTCTACATTTTGCGTCCAATATGGATATGCCAATTGGGTCTTGCGAGTGTTGATCTCGGTTTTGCCATTCTCAAAGTCAAGATAAAGGACTTTATTCATGGGATACTGCGGATTATTGGGAACAACCCACCACTTTTCACTGAATAACGGCTTCCCGGAAACCACGGCAGCGGCCATACTGATTCCCAATGCGCTTTTGCCGGTACTCTTGCTGGCATAGAGCATGGATGCCTCGCCTTTGATCAGAAAAGGGCGGAGCACGTAATTAATCGGCTTGCGCCTGTTGCTTTCCTTTTCAGCCACACGCTGCTCTTCGCTATTTTGAGATTCTCGATCCCACCATCTGGGCGGCTTCTGGTCAAGTACCTTAACGGCTTTTTGATATTGTATCTCAAACGATTCGTCGTTATCAAATATCTCCACGCTCTTCTGGTTAACAACAGGTATATTATCACGGTAACTCTTTAAAATATTGTCAATTGATACAAAATGCACTTTATGGGGATAATCGACTTCCATCTGAATGAATTTTAAATCGTTCTCTTCTTCCTTATTTTTCTCTTTCCTGTCTTCCCAATACTCCGCAAATTCCTTGGCCTTCAAATATGCTGATTCAAGCAGCATACCTGAGTGATTGGTAATAAGATAATAAATGGTTCTGTTCAGCAATGGCGACCAGTCCACCTGATCGTATTGCTCTGAATCGCAGATGAAACTTGTGAAAATAACCCCATCCAGTTTATTAGCATCAGCAAGCTCAATGCTGTCGGTCAGAATTACCAGAGATTCCTGGTCGGCTGTGAGCAAATCCAAATTATACAGCGGCTGCTTCTCTTCCGGTAGCGGTACACAGAAAAGCTGCTCTGTAGTTGAATGATTCCGCATCCACATTGTCATGGGAATAAGGGATTTGGTCTGCGACTCCGTATCATACAGCTTCGCGGCCTTCATTATCGGCTCGCCGTACTCGTTCTTGAAAGTATAAACCATCCTGAGCCAGTTTTCGTAAGGCTTGCCGTATGCCGACGAGACAATACTGGTTTCTTGGGATTTCGAGATAATCTGACTCAAAGTTAATTGAATCGAGTCCTCATCGCTGCATTCTCTGCCATTTCTTTTCCAGCGAGGGATGGATTCTGTTGCCGCCTTCTCTTGATCATGAAAAATATCAGGACGCAACATCGAATTATTCAGTTTCAATGGCGCAAACGGGAAAGGTGCATTTCCAAAGAACCGGCAAACTTTATCGGGGGTATTGTATGGCGAAATATGTTTACACAGCCCGAATTTTGAGCCATATGTGGAAACAAGAAGCTGTTCGGAGTTTTTCAGGCTCTTTTTCAGACAATTTCCCATATCGGCATCTACCCGAACGCTTTGATTTTCACCATTATTAACTTGGCTTGTTACGAAAGCTTTCTCTTGCCAATACAACTGCCAGCGGTTTTCCAGAATCTCAATTATCGGAAAAGAGTCTGACAGAACCCTAGTAAGTACATTGTTGCTGACAATTTTGAATTCATCAAGTGCAATAGTATATGTATCATGCCTATACATAAATTGGTATTCGACAGAGTTCGGCAATTTATATACCCAACCCGATTCATCATAGCTCCCGGCTTTCATAAAAGTCGGAAACCGCCCGCTGGTGCAATACGAGTCAATCAAAATCGAAGCACGGGCTTCCATAATAATTGCTCGTCGCCGATTCATGTCTTCCGGGATGTTATCGGTAAAAACGAACTTGGTTTTAAGAAAATTGGTAATATCTTCCGGTGAGGCAACAATTTTTTCACTCTGATCGCTCATACAAAATCTTCCTTCTCTTAACTTATTCTTATGCGTTCTATCGAAATTTTATGTACAACACTTGTAATCTGAACACTAATCGCAAGGCAGTTTCAGTGCCTGCGGTCTGACTGCAAAAAACATGGTGACTTTTGATTTATATGTGTAGTTTAGCTCATAATTGCCTCCTGCGGTTAAGTTGCTATGATTTATTCGTTTGTGCATTACTCAGAGTATTGTTTGCTGCTACGATTTGCCTGAAATTCATGCCTGCTCAGTTTCATCATCACCAGACTCAAGCTTTCATCTTCAAATTGCTGAACATTCTCACGAAACTCGTACTCAGTAAAGCCTGACTTTTTGAAACAGCCCATTGCCGGTTGATTGCAATCAAATACTCCGAGCTTGACTTCCGTCAAACCCAGAGTATTGAAAGCGTAATGCACGGCTTCGGCAACCATAGCAGTTCCCAGGCTTTTCCCGCGATCTTCATCCTTGCCGATGAGCACACGCCCCAGTCTGGCATTTCCATTTCCATTTACATAATCAATGCTCATCAACTCAATATGTCCGACCGCCGTTCCGTCATCCCGGCGGAAGGCCGTGAAAATGAAATGTGCCGGCCTATTGCTCCTGGTTCTATCAATGCTTTTCAAAAGTTGCGCTCTGTCCAGAGGATACTGGTATTGATGCCTGGCCCATTGTAGCAGAACCCGCTCGTCCGGGATCCAGCCGGAGAGCCGGGCAATATCCGCTTCTTCAAATTTCCGCAGCCTAATCATAGCTTTCACTCCTTTCCGCCGCCAGTACTCTATCATTCAAGATCACGCTGATATCCTCCCAGCCGTAATCGATCAAATTGTATTCCTTATCTCCTATGATTATGTTACTTTCGCCGAGCTTAATGGCTCCCAGCTTTTCGTAAACTGCCTGGAACTGTTTTTTGCATGATCGCACAGCATCATGCTTTCAATATCCAAACTCAAGAGTTCTTGCGCAAAGGCGGCCACCATTTTGCGCCCAATCCCTTGATTATGATATTCCTTGAGCAGATAGATACCGGCCAGTTCTCCGATATAAACTTTGTTATGCCTCCATTTCTTCCCGCCGTAGACAAAGCCGATAATTTCGCCTTTATCATTTTCCGCAACGTATGCGATTAACTTCTCATAAATGTCATCTATTTCTCCGGACAATATATACTTCCACATCATCACCCGTCTTTCATGAGAACGCCCACCCTGACTCTCATCATAGAGCAGCCCTTTACTGGTTGTCCACCACGAATTATCGTGTACCGTGGCGATGCCTTCAGCATCTTCAAATTTAGCTTTGCGGATTATCATAGAATCCTCCTCTATTAATAAAATGTCCATTCAAGATAGGCCAGTCCATTTTGCGGAATGGTACTATCAAGTTTAACTGAAAAAATCAATGTTCGCCCTTTTACAGAAGAATGCGTTGAAGCATTGACCGTAATGGTGTAGCAACCGGATTCAGTAAAGGTAAAATTGTTCTTTAGTTTTGCGATGGTGGTTTCCGGCAGATTCTGCAACAGCGGAACTTTCTGAGTTTTCCACAGGTTGACAGCATTGAGGATTTCATCGGCTTCATAGCCGGAACATCCGAGCTTGCCGATCAGCATGGTCTTATCAGCGTTGAAGATACTGCAATTGCCGACCGGAATGTTAGGGGCTATAGGGCGCAGATTAGGGCGTCCGTTGTCGTCAACACTGAAGAAATTACCGGCATCGGGAATATAGAATACTTCGCGGTTGTACTGCATCGGACCGTTGCGGGGCAGCGGCGCCAGCCCGAGAGCCTGGTATTCAGCGGCTTCCATGCCGCCGATCCGGACCAGCAAATCCTGATCGACATAATCCAGCAGCTTGTTTTTGAAATCATCCAGCGCATCCTGTGCCTTCTTCTCTGCCTGGCAATATTTCTCGAAGATGCTGAAGTTCTTATCAGGAGCCATGCCGGAGACATCAAATCCGGTGTTCATGTCGTTAATGCTGAAAGTAATTTTTGCATCTGGTCAGCACCAGAGTATTCTTGTCTTCGATCAGCCATTCGAAATCTTCGCCTTTCTCCACTTTTATCGCTTCCGCGATGGCAGTAGGCATCACCACTTTATAAGTTTGGTTCGTCGGCCTCTGGCCTTTCTGCACTTTTACCTTGTAGCCCATTTAATCACCCCTGATATGATTATTTATAAATTTTTATAAAGCAGATATTTGGAAACTTCTATCGACAAAGTTATGTTCTAGATAATTTGCGAATACAGTGTTAAAACAATACCTTTCCGACAACCGCAGATTCATTTCACGCCACAGCACCTATTCCGGCAACTCCTTTAAATATTCCCGGAAAATCTTTTCAATCATATTTCTTCATGGATGTATTTTTCATTATATTCCAGAGGCAGCTTCCATATCGCTAGTCAGATAATAAGGTTCGGGTTAAAGCGTAAAACGCCTCTATCCAAACGTTTCAGCCTCCGTGCATAATTTGATGTACATTTTCTGGACATTTACTATTATAAATTAACTCTAATTACAGTGCGACGCACTTTGAATATGAATCCGATTTCATTAATGAACAACATCAGGGCAGAACATTCTAGGTATTGGGATTTCGTCCTGAGGACGACCAGCACTTTTGTTGCTGGACCACAACCCGGTAAAACCGGGATGGTAATTTAAGCACCCCAGAGGATCGGGGAATTGAACTCCAACCGATTTAAAATATCATGAATCACTATAATTTTTTTAACCATTAGCAAATATTTTGTTCAATTGTCACGATTCGTGTGCTACAGCTGTTGTTTTGGACGACGAGTTTGATAATACTTCATTTGTTTTTGAAAGAGTTCCAACTACTGCCACGCACTCTATCTCAACCAGAGCATCAAGAGGCAATTTTGCTACTTGTATGGTAGATCTTGCAGGTTTATGCAAGCCGAAATTCGATCTATACAATTCGTTCATTTTTGCAAAATCATCCATGTTTTTCAGGAAAACCGTTGTCTTTACAACAGAAGATAAATCAGTCCCGGCGGCAGAAAGAACTGCAATAATGTTAAAAAAAATTTGATTTACTTGGCTTTCAATCATTTTCCCGGCAAGTTTTCCTGTAGAAGGATCCATGCCTAATTGACCAGACAAAAAAACCAGATTCGCTGTTTTGACAGCCTGAGAGTACGGTCCTACTGCTGCAGGCGCATTACTTGTTGTGACAATATTCATGATAAAATTCCTTTAAAACCTATCGTATATACATGTGTTGATATTTCCTGCACTCCTGTGCTACAAAGCCTGTCTGTTCCATGTTGAGTTGCGGAAAACCTACCAATGTGAAAATGATGTTGTCGCCGGGAGCGGCATCGTGAAACATTGTTGCGATATTCGCTGCCACTACAGCATCGCGATCGTTTGTGTTTATGTTCTCGCCCATATCTATTGCGGCCAAAATCGCAATTTTCGAACCCAACTTGGCTTTGGCCTCGGTGAGTGAACTGATATCGCCAACAGGCTTAAGGTACAATGCGTCCACGGCATCCATCCGGGTCTGGCGGTACAAATCAAGCAGATTGTTGATGAGACCGCAAGAATGATGAGCATAAAAGGTTCCGTATGCATGAACGGTATCGGCGATGCGGTCTGTATAGCCAAGACAGAACTCTGCGAACATATCCGGGCTGATCGCAGTGGTTGAGGTATCGTCTGTTCCGTAAAGTACGTCGTAACCGACTGATGCAGCCAGCCGGAACTTACACAGGTGGTTTTCCTCCATAACCTTGAACAACTGGTGCAGTTCATCGCGGTAGTCTGCCCACAAATAGGCGATGTTTTCGATACCGGAGTAATCCCTGACCATCATCCCCAGCGGGGTACCGGGCATATAGCACCGAATCAGGCCCTGATCGCCGACCAGAGCTTTACGCTGACGGACAAGCTCCACTGCGCCTTCATTGAGCACGATTTCCTCGTCTGCGATAATGCTGGACAGAATGGACAGATCAGTGCCGCTTTTTACCAGATGCTCATGACAATAGGTAAGACCTACTCCATGTTTCTTATGGACTTCTCGTAGTTCGCCTAATGGGGCCTTGTAGATTGTGGTCCAGCCACAACCGTCACTGTGGTCGATCCTCTCGACGGTAACCTTCCTGTGTATGATCGTAATAGGCGGGCCAAAAAAGTCCATTACGTCCAGTCCCAAATACTGTGAGAAAATCCGGGTACTGCCGTCACCCCACTGGACAGTTCCCATTGCCTTGGCCAATTCGGGTTCCATCCCATCCCGGCCGGGCTGGTTGTAGGTGTCCACATGACCGATGACCGGAATCCATTCCGGCATCTCGTGCCGGAATACTTTTAGCAAATTTTCGCGTGGTGTAATCATTGCAAGGGTTCCTTTCGCTATTACATTAAACCAATTGCAAAACTATATATTTCACAGAGTTCTGAAATTGGAATTTTTATTGTTTCACGCCGTGTAAAACTAACTTTGGGTTTATAACGGAAGAGTTAAGTTAATATACCACTCATTCACCGCCACATTTTTATTGTTTGATCGTGCTCTTCTCTAAATAAAGTATCAATATCTTTCACTTGCGTCTCGACAATCATCTGCCCGCCGTCCGGGCCGATTGGCGTACTGGCGACATAGGCCCCATACCCGCCGCCTTGCATTGCTCTTTCAGTCGGCAGATAGGATCCGTTGCCGGCCAGCTGGATGATGAACGTCTGAATAGCCTTGCTGCGGGCTTTAAGCCGCATGCCGTAATCCACAAAATACTCGAAACGGTTTGAACAGAAAGCGACATCCCCCAACCGCAGTGTGTGCAGTTCAACCGGCAGAAAAATTTCTCCGTTCTGCTGCTCTTTATACCGGTCAATAACCAGTTGATTGAAAATACGTTTTTTGAAGGCAACAGAGTAATCACGCGAAGATGGTTCGCTATCCTTAAGTTCAATCAGCCTGGTGCTGCATTCGGCAACCTGGCTTTTTGCATGTTCCAAATCGGCATCCGTCACCTGCCGCAGCAGCAGCTCAATTATTGAAACTACATGTCCGAACTCCACCTGATCGCGGATATCTTTTGCCACCAGCGGGAGTACTTCGTCAATCACAGCCGCGAGTTTGTCGGCAATATCCTGCCGCCGCGCCGGATCGTATTCATCGCCGTAACCTTTAAGTTTCAGCATTCTGGCATCCGCCAGACGGTTAATCATCGGACGCGGTGCTTGATCTCCCGCCGCGGAACACTGCGGCAGAATAAATAGTTCCTTGCCATGTCTTTTACGAATTTCCTCGCGGGTCTCGTGCCAGTAATCTGCGGAAACAAACCATTCTCTTTCCGTACACTGAGAAGGACACGGAACATTAACAATCATGCCAGTAAGCTGATGTTCTGCGTCATACGTGAACAGCAACTCTACGCCATGATCCTCCCCGTCTTCAAGATGCGAGAACTCGGGCTTATTGGTTTGCCCGTACATCGCGGTTGTGCCATCGAAATAGGACACCCTGCGGTTAAAACCGATCACTGCATGTCCTCGCCCCCAACTGACCGCGCCAAGTTTCCTGTTGTTCCATGCCTCGATCACCGCTTCGCTTATTCGGGTTGACAGAAAATCATCATATTCGTCAACGGTCATAACTTCATCTCCAAGTCCGGGAGGATCGGGAAGTGGAAATACCGAGCAAAGCGACATTGGCGCGGTATGGGTGTGCGTCGCGCTGATCAGCAATTTTTCCGGATCGAAATCAGGCAGGTCCCACTTTAGCTTCATCCGGCACAGTTTCATGACAGTATCCGCGGCCCATGCCGCATCCAAAGAAACCATGACTGCCTGTTCATGTCCGTCCTCGCTTTCAAGCGCCAGCGCTGTCGTGGTCAGAGGGTCATTAACTTTTTCTGAAATTCGCACATGAAACTGGCCTAAAAGAGATACTTTTTTCTCCGGGGTTATATCTTTTGAAGCCCAGCCGATAAGAATCTTTTTTAAAACCATAATATTTATCCTTGAGTTTGGCTATTCATTACTTTTTGTATTTTGGTAACAGAAATGGAAGCGTCAATATCATTATTCTTACCCTTGATACGCAGAAGCGATGCTTCTATTTCTGCTTTTATTTCATCAAGACTATTAAGCGGGCAGTTTGGCTCTGGAATGGATTCAGTCTTGCCAGTATCTGGCTTCCAGTCGACGGCACCATATAATGCTGGGGTAGACTGACCAGAAAGAACGCATTCATAGGCGTCCCCGCTACTGTAGTGCCAAAATTCATATGGATATTCGATGAAACCAGCACGGCGCATAATATCGGTAATCTCCAAACGGTTTTTTCTGGCAACTGGGCTGATAAACGGTGAATCCATTGGCGTAAGTTCGCTTATTTCAAGATATGGTGCACCACGCTCAATTTCGAGCCCGGTTGCTTGATCAAGAACGGAAATGTCGATAGCGCTACCTGACATGTGCGTACCAGTTTTGGGGATTTGAGCAACAAGAGTCAAAGTTCGTTTAAACATATGTTCTGGAGTTGGAGTTTTGCCTCCAAATTCTCTAATAACAACTTGGAGAATTGCATCAAAAATTGCCGACTGGCATCCAATGAACTTTTGCATGATACGATTACGGTAACCATCCTCTACACGCATAATCCATCCGCAGCAGTTCATCTCCGCGGCGGCCTGCAAGAATCCGCGAATTTGTCCCTGCCGCAGCAGATGGAGACGGGGCATTCCTAACGCATGAGGCTTGCGGGAAAACTCCACATGCACTCCGGATTCAGCGGTTGCCTGCTCCAGATTAACGAGCGGCTCGCCGCATTCTGCTACTGGATATTTCATCACTCGCATCATGAACTCATTCAAATTAAAAATCAAATTGCCGCTATTATCCATGGCCAGCAAAACATGCTTGCTATTGTTGCTGCTTGGTCAGCCAGCAAGGCAAGCTCTTCGTTCACTCGCTGAACAACGGTATCAAGCTTGATGAAAAAAGTGTTC
>CAIPAT010000249.1 GCA_903863035.1 uncultured Lentisphaeria bacterium | reverse complement strand
CTCCTGCATAAAGGCTGTACAAAATGAGGCTATGAGCTGTCCAAAATGGTTTGGACGAGAGAAAAGTGGAAAGCGGACGGTATTCTCCTGGGAGCGCCGGTCGTCTGACCGGCTTTATGGATTTATTCGATCAAAGCAAAAACAGCCGAAAGCCGGTCTGACGACCAGCGCTCCCAGGGATGGGCAATTTAAAATTTGCAAAACAGGTGTCTCCCGCGAATGCGGGAGAGAAAATTGGAAAGCGAGAAAAGTTATGAAACCGTTATGCTCAACAACACTCCAAAGTATCTGAGTTGGCTGTCCAAAATGTAAAGAATGTGACTGGGGACTGGTGAATAGTAAGGCAAAGGAAAACGGCTATGCACAAGGCTGTCTCACGCAATTGCGGGATCCAAAATGGTTTTATTGTAGTGCCGTCCGTGTCGGACGGGGATCGGAATACTGTAACAATTCTGCACAGGACTGTCCAAAATGGGGTTTGGGAGGGTTACGCTCCGTCGTAACCAGGAGCGGAAAGGGTTATCACAGATCCCCAGTCGCGGGACATCAGAGGCGAAAAGCATTATGCTCAATGACTATCCAAAGTGTCGGAGTGGGGGCAAGAGAGAAGTCAGGAGTCAGGAGACAGGAGTCAGAATGGAAACCGGGAAATCAAAAGAAAAAAACAAAAGCATTATGCTCAATGACTATCCAAAGTGTCGGAGTGGGGGCAAGAGAGAAGTCAGGAGACAGGAGTCAGGAGTCAGAATGGAAACCGGGAAATCAAAAAAAAAAAAACAAAAGCATTATGCTCAATGGCACTCCAAAGTGTCGGAGTGTTTATGAGAACTGAGAAGCATTGTGCTCAGCGGTTATACTTTAAATAAGGTTGAAAATATAACATAGACGAGCAGGATTGTGGATTGGATTTTTTCGATCCGACTGATGGGCGATACCCATATCGTCTGAAGAAGGAACGGAAAAAGACGGTCGCAAGACACTCGTCCCGCGCTGCGGGATTGCGATCTTTGGATTTGCACTCTTCGAGGCCTTCGATACCGCGGTATCGGCAGCTTCTCAGAATACGAACCAATTCTCAAAATCTTCGCAATCTATTTAAAATTTTCAACCTTATAGAGTATAATCCCCCACTCGATATTCATATTTTTTTCTTTATAGCTTAAATTAAGGATTGCATTGAAGGTTTTAAGAATTATTATTACCGTTTAAACAATATTGATATCAACGGCCGGGTTAAGCGGCTATAAACGTTTTTTACGGAATGGAGAGAGGTAGATTATGAAAAAAGTATTGATTCCTACTAAGCTGGATAAATTTGCCGCCAATATTTTAGTTGACAAAGGCTATACTGTCGTACTTGATGCAGCAACTCCGATGGAAGAACTGGTCAAGGCCAATTCTGATGCTGAAGTGCTGATTGTGCGCAGCGAAAAAGTTACCCCTGAAATCATTGACGCACTGCCGCAATTGCGCCTGATAGTGCGTGCCGGCGCCGGTTACAATACCATCGACACTAAATACGCCAGAAGAAAAAATATTGATGTCATGAACACCCCGGGCGCCAATTCCAATGCGGTAGCCGAAGAAGTGGTTGCCATGATTCTGGCAGTATGCAGATTTGTAGTTCCCGGCGATATCACCACCCGCGCCGGGCAATGGGAAAAAGGCAAAATGCTGGGTCGCGAAATCACCAATAAAACCATCGGTATTCTCGGGCTGGGCAATATCGGCCGTCTGCTGATCAAGCGGCTGGAAGGCTTTGAGATGAAGGTACTCGGCTATGACCCGATGATCGCTCCGGGAATGGCGGAAAAACTCGGAGTCGAGCTCTGCACGGTTGAAAAGATTTTTGCCGAATCCGATTTTATCTCTCTGCACATTCCCGAAAATAATGAAACCAAAGGCATGGTCAACCGCACACTGCTGTCATTGATGAAAGACGGCGCCGTGCTGGTCAACTGCGCCAGATCCGGCATCATTAATGAAGCCGACCTCCGCGAAATCAAAAAAGAAAAGAAAATCCTGTTCTGCACCGACGTTTATCCGAAAGATGAGCCGGGCGAAAAACCGGTTGCCGATATTGCCGATCTGATGCTTCCGCACCTTGGCGCCAATACTAAAGAAGCCAACATGGAGGCTTCGAAACGCGCCGCCGAACAGGTGATTGAATATTTTGAACAGGGCATCACCAATTGCGTGGTGAACAAAGGTATTCCTGACGGCCTGGACGCCAGCTATCAGCGTCTGGCGTATGTGCTTACCGGCATTGCCCGCTGCTATTTCGGCAAAGACGTGCATCCGGCACGGGTTGAAACCAGTTTCTACGGTGACCTGCAGCCGTATGCCAAATGGATGACCGCGCCGATTGCCGCCGGAATTTCCGGAGAATTTGATCCGTCGATGGATTCAACCGATGCTGAAAGTTTTCTGAAGAACCGCGGCATCGAAATGGTCAACCGCGCCACCGATGAAGGCAAGCACTACGGCGAGGCCATGACGATTGACTTGTTCGCAGGCGGCGACAAAATCAGCAAGGCCAGCGTCCGCGGCACTATCACGGAAAGCAACCTGATGATCTCCAGACTCAACAACTTCGACAAACTTTATCTGGAACCGACCGGGCATAACCTGTTCGCCGAATACAGCGACGAACCTGGCGTGATCGGCAAGATCGCCAGCATTCTCGGCGAAAAGCAGATCAACATCATTGATATCCGCGCTCCGCAGGATTTGAAAGCCGGCCGTTCGCTGGCAGTCATCAAAACCAATGTGGAAGTTCCCAAAGAACTGATTGAGAAAATCAAGTCCACGATCAAGGCGATAGCAGTTTTCCAGTTCAGCTACAATCCTTGATCAGTTGTGTAGATTCTAATTTTTTGAAATCGCCGGTGGCGAAGCAGAGATAGCATCCGCCCTCGATGACGGCGGGCCGAGGATCGTATACGCGTAACAATTCTTCCGTCAATGGAATCGTGAGCGCTGGTTCCGGCTTGATCCGCCAGTTGATGCCGGAATTGCGATCTTTCGGTTTTGGATGGAAGCCGCTGTTTTGGGTTGGCGGAATTGGACAACTGGAACGAGAGTGCTATATTATCAACTTGAAATCTGTGGTAAATATTGTCTATTGCAGATTCCTCAGGCATTATAGTGGAATATTTCTTTTATTGCCGGGTGTTAATAATAATAGAAGGTTAGATTAATGAATAGTAAAGGTCTTTATTTTTTGAACCGGAATTTTTCTATTCTGATTTACCTCTTTTGTGTCTTCTGCTCTCTGTATCTGCTTTATGCCGCCCGGAGCGAAGGCCTGTTTCCAAGACCGCTGGAAGGTACTGACCAGTTGTCAATGCTGCGTGCGGCGGTTGATATCTATCAGGGAAAAATGCCGGACCAGGGGTATATGTATTCTCCGGTCTATACTCTTTTCCTGTTCACTCTGGAGGTTGTCAGCCAGGGGAATCTGGTTGTAATGCGTGCTTTGCAGGCGCTTTTATGTGCGCTGATCCCGGTGATAATCTACCGGGTCGGCATCAAGCTGCGAACCGGCCGCCCGGCGGCGCAGCTGGCTGCGGTTTTATACTGCTTTTATGGCCCGGCGCTTCTGGTTTCGCTGGATTTTTTGCGTGAGGCTCCGCTGGGGCTTTGTTTTATCGTCATGACTTATTTTCTGATTTCGGCGTTTTACCGCAAGAATATCCGCGAATATATGATTGCCGGTGCGCTGGCGGGATTGTGTATTCTCGGACGGGAGAATTTCATTCCGGTCGTATTTGTTCCTGTGGCGCTGCTGCTGCTGAAGGATGTCAGAAAATATTTCAAGCTGAAATATGCAGCCGGCTATATTGGAGCAATGGCGCTGCTGGTAATGCCGGTTTTATTCTATAATTATCTTAAATTCGACCATTTTGCAATTATTCCCGGGCATGTGAATAACGTTATTGGAGCATATCACGGGGAACAAGCGGTTAAAAGTACTTCTTTCGCGGCAGAATCAATTCTTAGAAATATTCCTGTCCAACTGGCAAAATATGTTTCTTCCTTTGAAATTGCCAACAGCCTGTCGGTCTATTCGCATCGCGAGATAATAGACTTTTTCAAAATTTTCCTGATTCCGTTCAATCTTTTGATTGCGCTGGCTATCACGGCATCGGCATATAAATTTCGCAACAGAGGTGTGATCCTGCTGGTATTGCTGATTGCCGGATATGTGTGTTCGATGGTGTTTTTCGAAATGTTCTACCGTTTTCGTGTTCCGACGGTTCCGCTGTTGTGTGTATTGGCGGGTGTCGGCATCGCTTTTATTATCAGTAATTTTGAATGCAAAAACTATATTCGTGCAGGAACCGCCCTGCTGCTGACAGCAATCATTTTTATCCCGACCTGGAGGAATTCCGATAAATTGCGTCCGCCCGGCGAACGCCGCAGCGCCGCCGCAGTTCTTATTCAAAACGAAAGATATGCCGCGGCCGAAGATTATATCGACAATCTCAGAGAAATGAAGATTCCGACAGAAGGACTTGAAACTTTCATGATCAAGAAGGTAAATAACTCTGGAGATCCCGCAAGAGCCAGAATACTTTTTGATAAATGGATTAAGCCGGCGCTGATAGATAAAATGAATCAGACTCAGCCGCAAGCCGGACCGTTGAAATAACCGCAGCCCTGCTCAGCTGTGCTTGAAATTTCAGCCGTGCAGAGTATAAAATGTGATCTTGTTCAACTGCTGCTTGCAGGCTTAAACCACTTAGGAATGCCGAGTGAACGCAACCTGGCAATGATACGCTTATGATGTTCCAGAATCCATAATGCCGGCCTGTCAAGTCCCGGATCGCGGTATGGCGTGCCTGCGGTAGACTTCAGAATAATATTCATATCCTTCTCATTCACCGGCTTTTCAATCATTGACGAGTCTATTGCCGCGGCAGAGCCGCCTCGACGACGTCCGAACGCATCTGTCTCACCAATCTGCAACCCGCATTTCAACATCGCGCCTCGGACTGGATAAGCGCTGGAATAAGTGACGATGACGCCACCCGGCTCAAGCAGTCTTCTCAGTTCCCGGAAAAAGTCCAGGGTCCAGAGTTCAGGATTAATATCCGGTGAAAAACCGTCCAGATAAATACAATCAAATCCCTGTTTCAGTGATTTTACGGAATGCCTCGCGTCTCCGGTCAGCAGCGTAATTTCAGCGAAATCGTTTTTGAAACTGCCGGATATTAACAGCGCATTCAGTATCCGCAGTTCGAGTGAATCTTCCGCAAAAAGCCTGGATGCGGCCCGCAAAGTCCGGATATCCTTTTCCATGGAAATGACGGACAGTCTGCCTGTTGCCGCATCTTGCGCGGCTTTGACGGCCTCAAAGACGTTGTAGCCCAGTCCGAACCCGATATCCAGCACTTTTACTTCTCGCTGTGCAAACAGTCGCGCCTGGAGTTTTGACGGGATGATAAATTTATGTTTTGACTCAGAAACCGCACCGGCCAAAGTATGAAAATGCTGCCGGTATTCCGGATGATACAAGGTCAGCGAACCGTCTCCGGTTTCCGTGCCCGGGATTTCCTCGAGCAGATTGCCTCCGTGCTCCATGTATTTACAGAGGTAATCAATGAACTGCCCTTTTTTCATCCACCATTTCGGAGCGATGACATCTTTTTCATCAGCATCGGCGGTGACCCGCATGACCGCCCAGTCGGATGGCAGCAACCGCAGGAAATCCGCCGCCGCCGCCGCGTATTCATACTCGTTCATAATTTTTATCTGCGGCTCAAATGCCGGATCGGCATACATTTTTGCCAGCGGCGTATTCCTCAACACCAGCAGATTATGGAGTTTTACCGCAGAAAACGGCAGCGCCGCAATATCCGTTGCGGTTTGATGGAAGTCCTCCCGGCATTCGCCGGGCAGGCCGATAATCACATGTGCGGCGCTTTTGATCCCGCGTTCAGCAAGTCGCTTTGCAGCGGTTTTGACATCCTCAAAAGTGTGGCCGCGGCGGATCAGCCGGAGCGTCTTTTCATTGGACGTCTGAACCCCCAGCTCCACCCACACATCACATCGCTGCTTGAATTCACAAAGTAAATCGATAATTTCGTCGCCCAGACAGTCCGGACGTGTGGAGACGATCATTACCTTGAAATCCGCCAGGCGGAGCACTTCCGAGTAGTAATTCCGGAGTATTGCCACCGCCGCATTAGTATTCGTAAATGATTGAAAGTATGCAATATACGGCGGCCCCCCGCAGTAGCGGGTCTTGACATATTCGATTCCGTGCGCAACCTGATCCGGCAGTGAGAGGTTATGCCGCAAGTGACGGGCGCGGTTGCCGTCGTCCGCGCAATAAATACAGCCGGCTCCGGAATTCTTTTCCCGGTTCGGGCAGCTTAACGGCAAGTCTATCGGAATCCGATGCATCTGCCGTCCGTAATGTTCCAGCAGATAGTCTTTAAAGAAATATATCTTTTCCATAGTATCCTTAATTAAGCAGGTAATTTAATTCCAGACTTCAGAGATTTAAAGTACCGGCGATTGAAAAACATGCTAAAGAGATTATTATAGCTTTATATAAAAAGGGTTTATTTATGAAAATAGTAATGGTTGGAGCAGGAATCGCCGCACTGGAAGCCGCTGAAGCAATCCGATCTCGCTGCCCGGATGCCGAAATACATCTTTTCTCCAGAGAAAAAGTGCTGCCGTACCGCCGTCCGGCGCTTACCCGGATGATTTCCCAAAAAATAACCGACGAGCAATTCTTTCTCCATCCGGAAACGTATTACCGGGAAAAGAATTTCCAATTGCACCTGGGGATGGAGGTTGCCGGTATGAACCGGCAGCAAAAAACCATCATTTTAAATGACGGAAGCAATGTCGGATATGATAAATTGCTGATTGCCGCCGGAGGACGTTGTTTCATTCCCCCGATTCAGGGAACCGAGCTGCCGCAAGTCATTACCCTCAGAGAGAAAGCGCAGCTCGATACTTTGCATGAGCATATTAAAAACGGAACAAAGAATATCGCGGTTATCGGAGGGGGGCTGCTCGGACTGGAAATCGCGGACAACCTCAGTAAACTTGATACTAATGTAACTGTGCTGGAAGCCTGTCCGGCCATTCTGCCCCGCCAGCTTGACGATGAAGGAGCTGCTATATTGGCTAAGCAGATGGACTCCAATCATAATGTTAAAAGCCGTTATGGAGTCTTTATTTCCCACATCTATGGTAAAGAGAAAGTTGAAGGCATACAGACTCAGAATGAGCAAAGCATTCCATGCGAACTGGTTATCATTTGCGCCGGCATGAAATGCAATATCGAGAACGCGGCGGAGGCAGGACTTGACGTCGGGCGGGCGATTATCGTCAACGAGCACATGCAGACTTCCGATCCGGATATTTATGCTGCCGGGGACTGCGCGTCATTCAATAACTGTTGTTATGGTTTATGGCAGCCGGCCAGGGAACAGGGGATGGTCGCCGGAGCGAACATTGCCGGAGAACTGCTGACTTTCAATCACAACATGTACGGAGCCAGGCTGAACGCGTTCGGCACCCGGTTGTTCTCGGTCGGGGATATTGGACGGAACGACGTACAGTACCAGAAGGTTTGTTCAAAGGACGACCTTAAGAATATTTACAAGAAACTGTTTTTCAAAGACCGCGTTCTTGTCGGCGGAATGATGCTGGGAGATGTTTCTCTGGCGCCGAAGCTGGAAAAAGCTGTTGCTGAAAGCTACACGCTCGAACAATGCGATAACGCCGGCCTGATCTGCCGCTGAACATAAAC
The DNA here is from genome assembly GCA_903863035.1 of uncultured Lentisphaeria bacterium. Classification (GTDB taxonomy): domain Bacteria; phylum Verrucomicrobiota; class Lentisphaeria; order Victivallales; family Victivallaceae; genus CAIPAT01. Next base: position 11,397 of record CAIPAT010000249.1, on the reverse strand, counting down.
TCCGGCTTTCGCCGGAGTTTTAATTCAAGGCGCTTACTTCATGATATTGACGGTCTTGCCGCCGTTTGCCAGGCTCTGGCTGGCGGCTTCCAAGAATGCAATGACCTCAAGACTTTCTTTCAGGCAGATTGGAGATTTGCCGGTCTGAAAAAATGGGACAACCTGCTTCAGCATCAGCGCATAATAAGGAATTTCCCCTGAAGCCAAACCGGCTTTGGTGACTTTGTCAGTGGTGACGACGCAGCCGAAATTATTTGCTCCGGTGCGGTTGCCTCTCAGCGTACCGATTCTGCCGTCTTCCCACATGCCGATAATTACGTCAAGCTTGTCGGTATTGAAAGTCTGGACTGTCTTGCAGCCTTTGCCCATCATCGCATAAAGCACTTCGGCGGAATGGATTCCGTACCAGAAATAATCGCGGTAGTCAGGCAGCAGGGCCATCGGGCCGAACGCTTCACAGGACAGGACAGTTTCACCGGCTTCAAGCATGTCGCCAATCCCCTTGGCAAAACGGATTGCCGATGCAGTCATTACAGGGATATTTTTCTCTCTGGAAATTTCAGCAATCGCTTTGGCGTCTTCAAAAGAGCAGGCAAACGGCTTGTCAATAAAAACCGGCTTACCGAATTTCGCCAGAACTTTAAACTGTTCAAGGTGCTGCCGCCCATCTACGCTCTCCAGAAAAAACGCATCCATGTCTTTGGCGGTTTCCTCCAGGGAATCACAAATCTGAACGCCCATAGCCTTAAGTTCTTCGGTAAACTGCCCTACCCTGCTGTGACTCGAAGAAAAATCTTTGCTGCCGCCCGGGAATGCTTTTACAATCTTTGCGCCTGGAATATGGAATTCATTGGCGGAATCGTTGAGCAATTTGACGAACGCCGGACAATGCGAAGTATCCAGCCCGATCATGCCGATTTTCATGGTTGACATCTTGTACTCTTTCCTTTATTGCTTGCAGTTAAAATTACTATCATACTACTTTTTTGTATGGTACTTTCACAAACCTTGCCGTCTTTTCCTGGTTAATGAACGCTTTAAGCATCTTCCATGCTTCCGCGCCCATCACTTCCGGCTGTTGTAAATAAATAGTTATCGGGAAATCAAAATCCGCCGGTTTCAAATCTTTCTCCACAGAAGAAAGGATAATTTCAAAATCTCTGCCCGGCTTCAATCCGAACTTGATAGCGCTCTTAATCAATGGCAGAAGGAACTCCTCGCCGTCTATGTATATCCCGTCCCAGCGCTGCCCGGACTCGAACAGATTATTGATCTGATCGGCAAATCTTTCCTTTGATGGAACAACTGTCGTTGCGGTAACGCCGTCTTTGATCAAACCTTCAGATATGCATGTAAATGCTTCGAATAACCGGAAATTAGGATCGCAGCTCCGCTGGTCATTGAATGCGGCAATGTTTTTACATCCTTTCCGATGAAAGTCTTTGAATGCTTCTTCTATCAGCAGCGCATGGTCGGACGACACGCATCCGACAATCTCATTTTCCGGCAAATTCAATGTACGGTTCAGCACTACTGTCGGCACATTTGTTTCAATTACATTCTCAATATGACTGTCACCGAAATCGCTTTGCAATACGATCATTCCGTCAACCCGCCCCTGGCTGATTGTCCTGAGATAATTTTTCTGTTCGTCCCGGAAAACCAGCAGCAGGTTGTAATCGTCTTTACCCATGGACTCAACCAGCCCGTAGGCCATGTGCTGGTAAAAGTTCCGGAACATCGCTTCGTAACCGGGTTGCAACAGACCGACATTGAAGCTTTTTCCGGTAACCAAAGCCCGGCCGACAAAGCTCGGACGGTAATTAAGTTCATTTGCAATCCGCTTGACTCTATCACGAGTTTCGCTGTTTACCCGTGTTCCCGGCTTCAGATTCAGTGCATGGGTTACTGTGGTCAGACTTACGCCTGCCGCTTTTGCTACATCTTTCCGACTAGCCTGTTTTATATTTTTTGACGTCACTATTCTGCTCATTCTCATACGTTATTTTTATTAAATCAGCAATTTAACATTATTGAAGATAATTCCGCCAATGAAAAAAGCAATAGTGTTAATAAAGAAATAAACCGGTTTTTAATAAACGGTGTGTTTAACCCGGTCTGGTTATCGGCGTCTGGACAAGCATTCCAGGCACTTTCGTCCAGGCCGGACACGCTGAATAAAACTATCCCGCAGTTGCTGGAAACGTTTTTCCCGGAATGATTTTCCGGAGATAAACGCAATTATCGCTCCTGCCATTGGAAATGACCGAAATTTTACGAATTTGAAGATTGATTATAGACCGTATAACGCATATTTTAAATACAAAATACATAATTATATATAGTGGAGACAATAATGGAAAAATTAGTTATCGGTCTGGATTACGGGACGGACAGCGTGCGTGCATTGCTGGTCAATGCGGAAACCGGAGAAGAACTCGGCAGTTGTGTTCATCATTATGAAAGATGGAAACACGGCAAATACTGCGATCCTGTGAAAAACCAGTTCCGCCAGCATCCGCTTGACTATTTAAGCGGGCTGGAAATTACGGTAAAAGGCGTGCTGGCAAAGGCTCCTGCCAATGCCGCTAAAAGTGTTATCGGCATTTCGGTAGATACCACCGGCTCCACTCCGGTCGCGGTGAACAAGGCCGGTGTTCCGTTGTCCATGACGCCCGGCTTTGAAGATAATCCCAATGCGATGTTTATTTTGTGGAAAGATCATACCGCGGTTGCTGAAGCAATTGAGATTAACAAATACGCAAAATCATGGGGTGGCGAAGATTACACCAAATATGAAGGGGCGATTTACTCTTCAGAATGGTTCTGGTCGAAGATGCTGCATACCTTGCGCGCTGATAAGCAAGTGCGGCAGGAGGCGTTTTCATGGGTTGAACATTGCGACTGGATTCCGGCGGTACTGACCGGCAACACGGACCCGCTGAAACTTAAACGCAGTCGTTGTGCTGCCGGGCATAAGGCCATGTGGCATGCAAGCTGGGGGGGACTGCCGGCGGAAGAATTTCTGTGCGGACTTGATCCGCTGCTGTCCGGACTCAGAGGCCGGCTTTATACAAAAACGTTTACCTCTGAAACGAAAGCGGGAACACTTTGCGCGGAATGGGCCGGAAAACTCGGACTTTCGGTCAGTGTGGCAATAGGTGTTGGCGCTTTTGATTGTCATTTCGGCGCGGTAGGAGGCCAGATTGAACCTTACTATTTGAGCAAAGTCATGGGAACTTCCACATGTGACTTGATGGTGGCTCCGTTGAAAGACCTTGACGGCAAACTGATTCGGGGTATTTGCGGGCAGGTTGACGGTTCCATCATTCCGGGGATGCTTGGCATGGAGGCGGGGCAGTCGGCATTCGGGGATATTTATGCATGGTTCAAAAATCTGATAGCGTGGCCGCTGCAGATGATGGACCGGGAGGAGGCCGAAAAGATTGCTGCTAAAATTCTTCCTGCACTAGAGAAAGAAGCGATGAAAATACCTGTCGGCGAATCCAGTGTACTCGCGCTGGACTGGATGAACGGACGGCGCACCCCGGATGCCAATCAGGCGCTGAAAGGAGCCGTTTTAGGCCTCAATCTGGGCAGTTCCGCTCCGATGATCTATCGTGCGCTGGTAGAGGCGACAGTATTCGGAACTAAAAAAATAGCCGACCGGTTCACCGAGGAAGGTATTCCGGTAAAGGGAATTATAGCCATGGGCGGAGTCGCTAAAAAATCACCGTTTATTATGCAGATGTGCGCGGATGTGCTGGGAATGCCCGTTAAAATAGTCAAATCGGAGCAGGCCTGTGCCCTGGGCGCCGCCATGTTTGCCGCAGTAGTCGGCGGCTTGTATAAGAATGTTCAACAGGCGATGAAGAAAATGGGCGGCGGCTTTGATAAAACCTATGAACCAGTGGCGGACAGTTCCAGAAAATACGCAGTTTGTTTCAAGCAATACAGCCGCTACGCTGTATTGGCGGAAAAGGAAACCATGCGTAAGAATTGATGTTGCGGTCAATTGCGTTTCCGCCTGCAAATAATGCCATCGGCGATTTTAAGGATTGCTGATGGCATTATTTTGATAGACAAGGATTTGTGAATAATTCGTCATTTAGTCTGAAATTTTGAAAAAAAAATTTGTAAAGAGTGAATTTTTAATGTAGAATATAGTGGACAGGAGTATCTTGTGTTTGTTAATAATTGGTTAAAAGTGTATTAGCATTTGTTATAACTGATTTTGCCGGAGAAAGTTGACTATGAGCAGTGATTATTCTGAAGAGTATTTCCGCAAAATTTTAATAGAGGCTATTTACCCGAGCCTGCATGAGAACCGCCTGGATTTGAACAATATCACCGTTGATGAAAATAGTCCTGTTCCTGATGAAGATCTGAGCTGGGCGATCCAGACGATGGAAGCAAACAGCTTACTGCAGCGGATTGATGATTTTAACTATGATCTGACTGAAGCCGGGCATGGATATATTGAAGGACTATTGCAATTATCACCGCCGGCAGAACAACAACCGGAACCGCAATCTCAACCTGTTCCGGAAACTGCATTGCCTGACACCAATCTGAAATCTCCTGAATTTGAAGACCGGGCGTCAGCGCTGAATCATTTGATTTATGAATCTTTTATCTACAACAAAACCCTTGAGTTAACTTCGTTCGGCCCATTGATTCTGAGGGACCATAAGCCTGAAGTTTATGGGAAATACAAGTTTACCAAGGAAGAGATAGATTACGAACTGGAGTCGAAGTCACGGCAGGGAATTTTGTTTTTCCGGCAGGTTGAAGAGGACGGGCTTGACGGCGGTCAGGATTCGTTCCGGGTTCCGCTAAAAAAAGAAAATGAAACACTTAATCCGGAAGACTATATTCCGGACGGTCTTAGAGATTTATATATTGGCTTGAGGGATGATTTTGCGGCCAGCGAAGCGCTGGAGCATAGACTGGTAAACGCTGAGATGCGTTCACAGTACAAGGCGGAGAGAAGTGAACTTTTCCTGATGACTGAGCTGCCTCTGGATACGGATAAATCAAAAAAGATAATGGATAAATTTATCCATATTGCGGGTTTTGCCGAAAAGCTGTCTGATCACTTGCAAAAAGACTATCTCAACAAGGCGATCAGAATAGTCCGTGAATATTATAAGCCGGATTACTTGTTGACTTCAGAAGAAAGAGTGCAGAACGAAGTTGACCGAATCCGTGTTATTGAAGAATTGAATCAGAAGTTTTACAAGCTTCAGCAGGATTTCCTGGCGGAGCAGGAGCTGAAAAAAGAGGGTGATGATTCAAAGAAGCATACTTTTAAATACAAAATGAGTCACACGTTTCACGATTTGACAAGCATTCTGAGTAAAACCAATAAGCATCAGTCTGAAGGCATCAAATAATTAAAGTATCCAAGCTTCCAGCTTGAAGAAGATCGCAAGCAGGATGCTTGCGGTACTCTCTCAGGAGAAAGTTTTCTCCATAAAGTCCAGAAAAAGCGGGTAGTATTTTTGAATGGAATATTCAGATGATGATTTTCTGGCGGCGGCGGCAATTTTTAAATACAATCCATGATCATAATAAAGCTTTCTCAAAGCTTCTGTCCATTCATCAGGAGAGCTTGCCAGAAAACCATTTTCGCCGTTATTGATGATATTGCAGTTTTCTCCGACCGGGCTGGCAATAACCGGCAGTCCTGCGGCCAGATACTGAATGATTTTAAAGGCGGATTTACCCCGGGAAAAATCGTCATCGGTCAGCGGCATGATGCCGACATGACTGCGGATCAAGTATTCTGCTTCAATGGCTGAGTACCAGTTGACAAACCGCATATTTACCCCGGGAATGCGATCTTTTTCAAGAGAGAGAGAGGACAGGATCAGCAATTCGAAGTCCAGTTCACCGGCCATCTGCTGAAAAGTACCGGCAAACTGCAGCACATATTTGTAAGTGACCGGAGTTCCTATCCAGATAATTGTAAAACGCTCAAATTTAGGGTATTCAGCCTGGTATAAGTCCAAATCGATTACCGTCGGTATCTTGATGACATTCTCGTTATGTTTTTTAATTATTTCATAGAGATATTCATTGGCGGCAATTATTCCGGCAGCATTTTTGATCAGTCGGTCATATTTACCTTTGAGCCACGGTTTGCCGGAATATTTGGTCCAGACGTTATCATCGAAATTGAGAATATATTTTTTCCCGGCAAGAAATAACTTGCTGAAAAAGTAAGGCAGATACGGGAATAGTTCATATTCCAGCAGGATGTATTTTGAGCTGAAAACAGCCTTGTACAAACGGCGGAGGTATGAACGCATAATCATTAAAGGATTGATTCTACGGTTGCTGTAAAGCTGCATCAGGTAATCATTATCCAGGAATGAAGATATCCGCACCTTATAACCGGATTTGACCAGCCGTTCGGCATACATGTAAAACCGGTAACGGCTGGAAGCCCCTAATGTGTTATATCTGGGGAAAATTGATATTTTTTTCATTTCTTCAATTTCCAGTTTTTAATTATATTCGGACTGTTTTTGATAACTTTCAGCAGAAATAACGGATATGCAATGCTGAACTGCTGACCGTACTTCAATTTTACATGCAGTTCGTCTTTAAGCGCGGGCAGAATATTTTGAGAAGCCAGGCCGCCGGGGCGGAAGAATGCGACCGGCTCATGCAGATAGAGCGGTTTTATGCCGTATTTATGAATGGCGCGGTACATAAAGTCATAATCGCCAAGCAGTTTATATTCTATGGAGTAGGTGCCGATGCGGTCATAAATCCGTTTGGGGCAGAACATTGAGGGGTGCGGCGCAAACGCCCCGCGCTTTAAATTCCATGGCCGCCAGCCAAGCGTCAAGTCGCCGCCCTGCATGATATCACCCCAGAAAATATACTGGTCAAGACTTTCATCAATGAAAGCATTCGCAACTTTGCAGAATGCTCCGGGAAAATAGTAGTCGTCGGAATTGATGATACCGACGATATCGCCGGTCGCCCGCGCAATGCCTTTGTTCATGGCGTCATACATTCCGCGGTCAGGCTCGCTTATCCAGTATGCCAGTTGCTGTTCGTATTTTCTGATGATATCCAGAGTATTGTCGGTCGAGCCGCCGTCAATAATGATATACTCAATTTTTTTGTAATCCTGCAGCAGTACGCTGTTGATTGTCTCTTCAAGATGTTTTGCGCTATTTAACGTGACGGTAATGATAGATATTTTCAGTTCCCGGTTCATAAATTCAATCCTTATAGCGGCATGATTTTCGATAAATCATTCCAGTGTGAATTCATAGTAATGCATTGGGGAAATCAGTTCAGGCGGCGCGATCTTCTTCAGCAGATATTTCCAGTATCTGTTTGAGCGCTTGAAAAAGACATAGCGCGAAAGCTTTAACCCCGCACGACGGCTTAATTCCAGCGCCATGAAAGGCGATATCCAGCTCACATGTTCAAGGTTGGTCCTGGATGTTCCGCTTTTTAGATTATCCAGGAAGAATTTGTAATAGAACGGATTGGGGGTGGTTACAATAATTTTACCATCCGGCAGCAAATGTCTTTTGGCGAATCTCAATAAATCAGCCGGTCGGTCTACGTGCTCAATGACGTCGCCGATGAAGACCACATCAAACTTTTCGCCTAAAAACACATCCGAAGTGGCGTCCGCATATTTGATATTATATCCCTGACGGTTCAATTCATCGATCATTTCCTGAAGAATGTCAACCCCGAGACAATAAGCTGAATTCTCTTTGATTACTTTATGCCGCCAGCGTTCTTTAGCAAGATAGGAAAAGTCGTGTTCGCAAACCCCTATATCCAGAACCCTTTTCCCGGAAACTTCTTTTTTGACATGTTCAATAAAAAGATCATCAATTTCAGTCCTGATATTTTTTATATGCGCCAGAACCGCTTTCATGGCTTTGTCATTCATGGGGTCTTTAGAAATTTTAGTCCAATCCATTTTTGCCTCTGCGTTGATTTTTATTAAGGAAAATATAATGATCCGGGAGATTTTCCGCAAATAGATTTTATTGAATATGCGGCAAGTCGGCGGATGCGGCCTTTAAATATCTTCAGTTTATTTCGACTGGTTATTTTTTTTCTTTCGGCGAAGTCCGGCCCGCGATAATATTGATTCAAGAGCAGCTTGGCATGTCCCTGGAGGTGCAGTGCGTGAAACCGTATTTCTCGGTTGTCTGACTTCCTGATACCGTAAGGCTGATCGTTATGCCAGATAATCTTTTTTTGCCCGCGAGCCTTGACGAATTCATTATCAATTAAATTGCCTGCTTCGTTGATATTGTGATCGAATACGGCATCATCTTCAATTTTTAGCAGATTCTGGTATTGAACATGATCGGCCTGGTTATTGAAAAGGAACAATGCGGTCATGTCGCAAATTCCGCCTGCCAGATTATTGCTGACGTGGTGTGTCCATTTTTGTTGATATTTTTCCATTACCTCCGGCATGCCGTAAGAATCAAGCAGGAACTGATTGAAACTGGACAAGGAATCAATCTGCCAGAAGATTACATGAGGCGAAAGCGACAATTCTCCGGTTACCGCAAAGCCATTGTCCCGTAAATCCAGCAAATGTTCCGCGATAGCGGTCAGATCTGAATAAATCATGACATCGGTGTCGAATACGAATGCGGCTTGCAAGTGGCGGCAGCGCATAAAATCTTCGAGAATGAACCAGCGTTTGAAGCAAATCAATTCAAACTCATAAGAATTGAAAGACATGTGCGTGTAAATCTCGGCGAAAGAATCGGCATCGCCCTGATAATCTTCTATGCGATAATGTTTTACAAAATCGAATTTATCATTGAATTCATCCCCGATCAGGATGATGTCAGCGTCCGGATTGGAGAAGTGTGCCTGCCGCAGCGTATAATTCAGGTAATCGCTATAGCCCTGATGGATAAAAATCAGCGGTATTTTCATGATATTTTCCTGTAAACTTCAGCGGTTGCGGCGGCGGACTGACGCCATGAAAAAGATTTCAGCGTTACGGTCTTATCTCGTTTTATCAATTCTATGTTTTGAGATTCCATCATAATGTAATTTGGCGCTGTGAGCCTTGAAGTTATTCAGCGGTCAGCCTGGTTTTTCTCGCTTTTTACGAACAATTACAATTAAAATGGGGTGTAAAATACGGGGATTTAAGTTGCCGTTAATATTACGCAACAGCCGCACGCCCAGAAGATAGGCCCGGCGGACAACACGCCGCAGAATTCGTTGCGGAGTGTTGCCGAAATATTCTTCAAATCCTTTGAATTCGATTATTTCAAACTTTGTTGCCTGCAGTATTTGTTGCAGGGAATGCTCGCAAAAACCAACTTCATGAGTAAGGTCATTGTAGCGATGCAGATAGCTTTCCGGGGCCTGCATATTGGGTACTTGAATGATCAATTTTCCATCTTCATCCAAGGCATCGTGTAAAGCCGTCAAAAAACCCGGCAGGTTCTCTTTGGGAATATGCTCCAGCACATCAATTAAAGTAATCAAGCTATATGCACTGACTTTGCTTTGCAAAAATTTGACCGTATCCTCAATCAATTCACAGGTCAGGCCTAATTTTTGACAAAATTCAACCGTTGACGGGGAAATATCCACCCCGTAGCCGGAAGTATAACCAAGTTTTTGCCAGAGAGACAACATTTCGCCGCGTCCAATGCCTACATCCAAAAGCGGAGCTTGACGATCTGGAGGAAATTCAATCTGATAATTGTGAACCAATGCTTGTTTACGCCACGCAGATTGGTATCGTCCATCAAAAGTGTTATCAATATAGGTATCAAATATTATTTTCATTTTTAACTTGAGGTTGTTGGTTTTTGGTTAATTCTGATTCGAGCTTTCTAATTATTTATATCTTAATCAGTTCATAATTTATACCAGGCGGCCGGATATGCAATTATTGTTTTCCATTCGACTGCTATTGTTGTTTTTTGCTTTAAAATTCTGTGATCAGGAAGATATTTTCCTGTAAACTTCGGCGGTTGCTCCAGCGGCTTTCTGCCATGAAAATGATTCCAGCCGCTTCCGCCCTTTTAGTCTGAGCTCGTTTCTTAAATTTTCTGAATTCAGCATTGCCAGCATTAAATTAGATAATTCCGCCGCGGAATCAGGATTGAAGTAATTTGCGGCATCCCCGGCCACTTCTCTGAAACATGGAATGTCCGACAAGATGGCCGGACAGGCGCAGCCGAACGCCTCCAGTACAGGGATGCCGAAGCCTTCGCACTGTGACGGATAGACAAATGCCGCCGCATGATGATAAACATGGAACAGTTCCCCGTCCGTAAAACTGCGCTGCATCACTCTCTCTGAAAGTTCAAGCTGGTTGATCCATGCATTTTCTTCCGGGGTAAAAGCTCCGCCGCCACAGCATAACAGCATTACTTTAGAGTCTGCCGCAACCGTTTCGGCAAACGCCTTCAACAACAGCGGAAAATTCTTATAGTATTTCCGCTGACCAACATAAAGAAAATATTTTTCCGGCAGTTCTGGACAGTTTAAATTTTGTTGAATTTGAGTAAAACCGTGATGGATGACATGAATTTTTTCGGGAGGAGTTCCCAGAAATCCGATCAGATCCTGTCTGGTGCTCTCGCTTGGAACAATAATTGCCGCAGCGCGTCCGGCGGCTGCCGCTTTGTCGCGGCATTCTTTATCTCTCGCAGGTAAATGCTCGAAACGTTCGTGAATCATGTCATGCACTGTAAGCACATAAGGTATTTTGCCGAGATAGTCAAGAAAATACGGGCTGTAGTAAGTAGGATGAAATACCTGTACCTGCTGTTTGTTTTTGCCCATATATGAAATAACTTTCCGCCGGTTGATAAACTCTATAATCCGGTCTCTGCCGCGAAAGTTATGATTCCTGAAAAAATAGTCCAAATCAGGATAAAGGCCGGGTTCGTGAATATAATTGTTGTTGGAGAAAAACAGCGGAACCGTGAATTCTATCCCGGAATCTGGTTTTTGGAATTCCTGCATCAGGGAGCATAAATAGCGGGAAATACCGCCAAACGGCTGCGATGAGAATATTTGATGGTCGTAAAGTATTTTCATTTGATTTATTGCAGTGCTTTCCCCGAAAGTCCGGAATCAGTAAATGTTCTGGAAATCATTTTACGACAAATATATTCATTCTTAATTCCGTGAGAGAATTTTGTTAATTTTCTCACTTTCGTTTTTTGACTGTTTTATCAGTCGTTGACTGCCGATTTTTGATTAATTTTTGCCTCTGTTCCAGCCAGTCATGCTTCCTGCATGATTTTATTCCGGCAAATGGCTATTTTTAGTCAAAAATCACTGTTTTAAGATACAATCCTCCCATAACCTTATTTTTTGCCTCCTGTTTTTTTTGATTTTCAACATCGTGCGTAT
>CAIPAT010000248.1 GCA_903863035.1 uncultured Lentisphaeria bacterium | reverse complement strand
GAATACATGGTATATTTTCTGCCAGCCGCATTTTTTACACTTAACGGAGTAATACCCGGTTTCGTCTTTCCACCAGGAGAAAAAGTTAAATGGAAAGGGAGTTTTCCGCCTGCCGACAATCAATTTAAACATAATTTCTTCACTCCATTTTACGATACGGTTATGACTTCTCGCCGCTGTAAGCGGCGACGATGCCTCTGATGATTACGAAATGGCCGATAGCCATCGAGATATAGGTTACCGTCAAACCAATTCCTATCAATATTTTCATTTAAATCACCTCCTTTACCGTTACTGTTTCTATCGGCTAAAACTTGTTCCACAATTATCACATTTGTACTTACAAATCACATTTTTATCAATGTATCTGCCGACATAGTTTCCGATTGCAGCTCCAGTAAAAAAGCCCGCCAGCGCACCCGCGAAACCGCCGACTGCGATTCCTGCGACTGTGCCGACACCTGGAACAATGGATCCGATCCTGGCTCCAATGATTGCGCCAGTGCAGATTCCTGAGCCTCTGCCCAAATAGCCTGCAATACTGCCAGCGCCAGCACCGACGGCAGTGCCGATTTTCTGGATAGTGGATATCAGGAACAATTTATCACTGCTGCCGCATTTCGGGCATACGATCTTCACATCCATTTTTTTCACCTTTTTATTAAAGTAAGGATTGGAGCGAAGCAGAGAGGTGTCAGTGTTTTCCACTAACTCCCCGCTCCGTTTCTTTGTTATCGTTATTAGCCGAACATGGCCTCCGCGATGTTCACCTGTTCCGGATCGTCGATCCGGTCCAGTTTCGTATGCTTCCACTCGTTCCTCTCCCGGAGGCATCGGATGTCCCGCTGCCAGACGGATTCGCTGACTGAATCGACGAGGATGGCATCGCCCATGAACTTCCGGATGGCCTCGCCGATTTCCCGTTTTAGCTGGACTATCCTGGCAGAAGAGACTTTCAGCAGTCTGGCGATGTCGCCGGTAGTGAACCCGAGCATCAGCTTTTCCACTATCTTGCGTTTCCGAGCATCAAGGGTTTTAACGAAGGCAGCCCAGTCTATCTGACGGAGAACCTTGGCGGCGATGTCTTCTGTTCTGGACGCGATCATATCACCGACGGTAAAGTCTTCATCCTCCCCGCCGACCGGTGCCTGCATCGAGCATACGGAGCCTTCATTATCCATCTGATAACCGGGATTCATCACGTCGGTGCGGCTATCGCCGTAAGAGCGTCTGCCGGATTTGGTTCGCTGGATGCTGTAGTACGCGATGCTGCTGGGGATCGGCTTCTTGCCTGATTTCTCCATAGCATCGATCATCGCCGCCGCCGTGGCTGTGGTATCCTGTACCAGTTCCTGATAGTCTTCGGATCCCATTGGTTTAGCTTTCCTGGGGATGGTGTTGCGAATGATCGGGTAGATTTGCATTTCGAGTATTAATGCTGCTGCTGGACTCATTTTACATCTCCTTGTTTATGTTGGGGTTGGGTTAAAATGAAAAAGCTCCCATAGAGTGCATTGCGCACTCTATGGGAGCTTGATATGTGATCGGCAATTAAGCCGGAATGATAAAAGACGGGGAATTAGATTGAGGCCTGTTTGCCTGGTTTAATGTGCTGTAATCCTTGGGGGGTGCAGAGCCGTAGACGCTGAAATAGAGAGCATCAAGGCAAGGGGATTGATGCTGGTTTTAGCAGTATTTTGCTGGAATAGCAAGCAAAAAATGCTTCATTCAATAATGTAATATAGACGTGAATCTGGATGGACTACAGTGAATATCCGGCTGAATATTTCATGATCCGCCCGTTACAATTGCAAAACAGAAAAGCGCCCCGCGCCGGAGATTATTCATCGAGCAACTGGTGACACGACGGCTGTTGGACTTCTTCAATTTTTAAATTTTAGTTTCATTCTTTTTTGCTGTTTTTTATTTCCACCTATTGCTTTTTCAGGGATATGCTTGTATAATATTAGTACAACGTTGCACTAGATGATTATGTATGTTATTATAGGACTAGATTATAATGGTCACAATAAAAGATATAGCAAAAGAAGCAAATGTCAGCTACTCCGCAGTTTCGATCGTGCTTGGTGAAAGAAGCAAACCAGGCAGTATCGGGAAAGAAACTCGCGAAAGGATCAAAGATATTGCCGCCAGAATGGGATACAGCCGCAGCGCCGTTGCCACCAATATGCGCAGCGGCAAAACTAAGGTTATCGCATTTATTTCAAACG
>CAIPAT010000247.1 GCA_903863035.1 uncultured Lentisphaeria bacterium | reverse complement strand
GCTTTCCCGTCTCGCAACTTTATCCTCACGCGTTAGCCAGTGGCTAGTGATTAGGCTACATACCTGAAATGGACAATTGGTATGGACGAAACATTTCATTCGTCTAGTTTAGTGATACCTTACCTGGACACACATTCAATCAATGTAAAAAAATTTTTCATAAATATAAAACCTTTCGTTATATTGTTGTAACATTAATAATACTATCTTAATAATAGTATAACCGTAACCAATAAACCTTAATTATTTCATCAGTAATCTTAATTATTTTGTCAAGATTACTATATTTGACGATAAAATACAATATAATAATTATGAATTAAGAAAACAATACTTTATTTATTGAAACAACCATCCAGAATGGTTATTAGTGCTTGGGCTTTCAATTTTTTTGATATTGAACTATACAGCCGACGGATTGCGGCGGCATATCCAGCGATATAATCGCTTTATTACCTTTGATTACCGGGGTGATTTCCCTTTCGTTCCATAAATCATAATATTTGCTTCCCGCTTGATGTGGAACAGCGATAACCTCGCCGGTTATTTCCTGATAGCGGCTATTGTAGATGGTCCAAATCGTACGATTTTCTCCGGGAAATTTGTTGGCATAAACATTAGCCCGCAAAGTCGGAACCCACATTTCAGGGATACTGCTACTGAAACAGTCGCTATATTTTTTTTGAATTGTCAGCATTCTGGTCAAATTTTTACGTGTTTCCGGATAGTAGAGCCTCCAGGTAACGTCCATCAGACCTTGTCCGTTAAATAACAGGAATTTCAAATAACGCCATGCATCAGTTTCGCCAACCGGGAATCCAAATTGGCGCAAGCCAGGGAATAGGAAACGAAACAGATTTGCCGGCAACGCGCCATACTTAGGAGCTACCTCTAATTCATCATAGGTTTTAGCAATATATTCGTGGAGGGGAATAAAATCGTAAGTGATAAATCCGTCCCAATATTGGCTGCCAACATCGGGAATAGGGAATTCGCCCCAAAGTGCTGTTTCAGGCACGCCTTCGCGCACGGCTTTGAGAAATTTAGTATCGCTTTTAGCCACTTGTGACGGAACCGGATGTCCTAGGTTTGGAGAATAAGATTTTGAGCTGTCGCTGGTAGCCAACAAGTCCATATAGATAACTTTTGCCCCGGTATCCAGTTGTAAGCGTTTGATATTATTGGCAAAATATTCACGCCAGAACGTAACTGCGGTAGAAGTATAAATAGTGGGCACTGAGACAGTTTTCTGTCCAGTAAAAGAAGTTCTCGCAAACGAGTCCCCGTATTTTTTATAAAACTCTGTATCGGTAGAGTATCGGTCGCAAATTGTGTAGAGTGATACTGGAATATGGAATTTATTCTGCAATAATTCGATAGCGCCGCGCAATGATTCAAGTCCGCCAATATTATTATAATCCTGGGTGGAATATTCGCCGTCTCTCTGAGAGTTTTTATATTCCTGATTGGGTTTATAAGCCCAACAGAAGAAATGAAAAATATCAGGCTCAACTCCCAAATACTCTTTATCTAATTTTAACACTTTCTCAATCCGGTATTTTCCTGATGACACATCAATTAATGGCGGAGTTTGATTAATAGATGAGGATATCTTCGGAGAAACAATATGCGCGCGCATCCAGGCGGTTTTGCGAAAGAAAGGTTTATCTTGTGAATTCAGTGGCTTGTACCACGACTTGACCCATTTTTGATAAATATCTGCCGCGGTGCGCCAGTCTCCTCCGTGTATTGCCAGCACGCGCGGGATGAGCGCAAGCGATTGATTAGCGGGGATAATGTTGTCATAGCCGCGTTCTTCAATATATGCATTAACTCCCTGTGACGATTTGTTTAAGGCGTAAACAACCGGGTTCTGATCCAAATTCCTGGTTTGGAGCGTGATGCCGCTTCCGGTTTTGGGATTGAAAATATCGAAAAATTGCATCAGAAAACCACGATGATTGGCTTGTTTGCAGAAAACCGGAGTGTTTCCCAGCACATTGCGATATTGAGGCAAAAAATACCACGTGTCTTCATCGTTACCAATGGTTAAATTTTTCAATACCGGGAAGCGAATATCGGCGCTCAATGGGGCTTTGCCTAAATTTCTGGCATTCATATTAATGGCAAGAGCATTGGATGCGTCCGCGGTTAACTCAATGGTGAGCCCAAGCGGCAAGGCGGTTAGATTTTTCGAGCGTAAATCAAGTGTAATGACATTGTCTTTTATTGTAGTATTAGTTACGTCAAAATCTTGTCCGCAATAACTTTTGCCATTGGCGATGACCTCAATGCCCGACTTATCCAAATTAATCGGTGAATCTGGAACGGTTAGATTTTTAATTTGAGAAATACTAAAAGTGTTATTGCAGTCTAAAACCAGCGAATAAAAGCTGTTCTCTATAGTAAGTTTTTTCGCGGATTGCAAGATTTTAGCAGGAATCGGTTTGATGACCTGCGGGTTTGGAGTTGTAAGCAATTTAGGTTCTGTGACCAATTCCGGCAAGATTCTCTGCGCAGAAAAATTTGCTGAAGCGGCCATCAAACCTACAGTGCCAGCCCATGTTTTAGTGTGGAGAATCAGTTTATCCAGTGTTTTGCCTGAATCAACCGGTATCGCATAGGCTCCAAGCATTCCTTCAATTTGATACCCTTGATTGCGTATTGAATATGGGAACGCCAGCGATTTCTTGCCGTCTGAGTAAACTATTTCTACGGAAAAATCTTCAATATCGCTAAGATGAAATGGCCGTGAAGAGATCGTATATGGGGTATACCATGCAGGAAAATCAGTGACTAATAGCAGAAAAACTTCGCTAACTTGCGCATTGACTGGAACATTGATTTGCGTATCGCGCCCCGCAGGGAAAAAACTTTTGCGAGCTACTTGTTCTCCAAAGACTTCGACTTTTTGCGAATTAATCTCCGGCTTGTCTATGTCAAAAATCAGATTTTCACCCTTTTGGTGGACGTTGAACGGAATTCCGCTAATCAAAGTATCTGGGGCAGTAAATCCATCGACTCCGTCCGTTACTGCTTTGACTTTTTCATTCATAAGCTTGGAATATAAATCAGTTAAACCCATGTTGAAATTTTGCAGCGTTATCGGCTTAATCTGATTATCGTTCTTCGCCGGAGTGTCATTATACCATGCTATCGGAATGGCAGGAATTGTTTCGGAAAACTCCACGTGTGACAATTCGGCAAATGCTTCCGAGCCCTCTGTAGAAATTTCCAGTTTGATTCCAGATGAAGCCCCTTTCGGTTCAATTTTCCTGATCAACCAATGCCACGAACCATCTAATACCATTTCGCTGGAGTTCAACAGTGGAGTATTTTGAGCATCCAATAACGAAATTACGGACAAAGGTTTTACGCTTCGCTGAAGCTTTCCGGCGCGGTAGCGCACCAGGCAGTAATTGTAGTTGCTCAAATCATAATTTTCACCCAAGCTATATTCCCATGCACCCAATGCGCGTTGAATCGCATTTACTTGAATTGAAAATCGTGTTCCGTCGGACGTTTTTAGGCAATTTTGAGATTTGGAAAGTGATTGATTAGAGGTCTCCTGAATTCCCCCCATTTGATCATAACCTGCTTGATTGCCAGTTGCCGAATTGCCGTCAAGTTGCCATTTCTTGTCATCAAGAGGGATTTTCCAATTTTTAGCTGTCAATTTTTTCACTCCAGGATTGGTTGATTGATAACGTTTTTGTATCTCTTCTGGTGTAATTGCATGATCAAAAATAGCAACTGAATTCCATTGAGCATGAATCATGTTTTTCATTGTCAAGTCACTATTCTGACCAATGCGCACCTCACCTGAATCATCTTTTAGAATAGCAGGGTTATGAATGGCGGATACAAGTTCGCCGTTGACATAGAGAAATTGATTATTGCCATCAGTTATTGTGGCGTCGTAAGTGGCAACAATATGCATCCATTTATCGCTGCTAAGATTACTTTTAGCTACGCGATTTTTTTTCATATCGCCGCCGCCCACATAGAATTCGATGGTTCCGTTGCCTAAGAATGTCCAATCTAATTGAAATTGGCGGTTATATTTTTTGCCGATGATCATGGTATAAGCTTTGGGATCAATGGCATTCATCGGACGAAACAGCGCTTCCAAGGTAAAGGCTTTTTTCAGATTAAATCTTTCTCCTTTACCTAGTGATACATAAGATTTTTCATCAGCACCGACAAACTCCATATAAGCCCGAATGCCAGAGGTGGCAAAATTAATATTTTTTGCTGAATCATTGATATTTATCAGAGATTTTCCGCTATTGGAATGAATTCTTCCGTCGACCGAATTCGTAAATATCCATTGATCTATCATATCAGCATGAACGGCAATGGAAAATAATCCCGACAACCAAAACAATAACATTCTTCTGGACATATTAACATCCTTGTAAAATTTTAAATTCTTATGTCATTGCCATTATTATATAATGTTATTTTTTAAAAACCTTGATTTTATTGTCAATATCCCTTATTTTATCGTCAAGAACAAGGGAAAGTGATAATATTATGGAAGAAATTCTTCTCTACTCAAAAAAGACTCTTCTTGAACCTTTCAATATGCCATTCAGGATTGTGTACTACCATCAGGAGCTCAACCAGGCACACTATCACGATTATTATGAACTGGTGGTCATTCTTAATGGGTACGGAAAGCATTATACTAAAAACAAACAATATCCAGTCGAGCAGGGCGATGTTTTCGTGATTCATCCAGGTGTTGTGCATGGCTACTGTGATCCAGTTAATTTGAGCCTTGTAAATATCCTTTTTGATCCTGATAAGCTAAACTTTGCATTGCATGATTTGAGCGATATACCCGGCTATTTCGCTCTTTTTGAGGCGGAACCAAAATTACGGGAAAAGAGTAATTTCAAGGCTAAGCACACACTAAATTTTAAGCAGTTGACCTTTGTTGACAGTCTTCTGCATCAAATCCAGATGGAAATTACCAGCATGACTGCGGGATATCGTTTGGTTAGTACCGCCCTTTTTCAACAACTGATTGCGTATATTGCAAGAAGTTACAGTAATAATGAAGAAAAACACTCCAGCCGCATGGTACAACTTAGCATCATGCTGAAATTTATCGAGGAAAATTTCACTAAAAATATTTCTTTAGAACAAATCGCCCAAAAGTCCAATATGTCAATTAGCACGGCAAATCGCCTGTTTAATAAATTACTACATGAAACACCAATTAAATATTTAATCAGATTGCGGATTAATCATGCCGTCATATTATTAAAACAAGAGGATTTAAGTATTTCTGATGTCGCCTATCGCAGCGGCTTTCAGGACAGCAACTACTTTTCCTTGCAATTTAAAAAAATATCAGGAATTTCACCAGCGCGTTTTCGCAAAAATAATTTAGATGGTTGATTCGTTTTAAGAATTGAACGGACATATTATATGTCATAATTAAAAGGAATTGTCATAATGGATAAAGCAGAGATATTAAAACTTAATAATATCAAGAAGCGTAATACTATCGCCACATTAAAACTTCTGCGACGCCTGGATAAGGTTTCACGCGTGGAACTGGTTAAACTGCTTAATTGTGACAGAGCGACGATTACCAGGATTATTGCTTCTTTGCTCCAGAAAGGAATCATTAAACAGGCTGGAAACATAAGCTCCGAAGGCGGACGGCCGCGGGAAAATATACAACTGGATGGTAATTTCCGGTATTCTATTGGTATTCAATTGGATGCTAATTTTATAACTGGCGTGGTCGTTGATTTAAACGGGAAAATTCTTAAACATAAAACTTTGCAACTTGAAGACCATAATAACCGTAAAGAGTTCTTAAAGATACTGGATGAAATCACGGTTCATTGTCTGGATTTTTGTAATCGCGAGAAACTTTTAGGTATAGGAATTGCGGCCTTCGGTACATTCGCCAATGAAAATAAAACCCTCGAAAACGTGGCAGACTTTCATGCACTGGAAAATTTTAATATCTCTGATTTCTTTAGTCAAAAATATGGGATTATTCCTGAAATCAGTGATACGGCGACTGCGCATGCCAATTACATCACCGGTTTAGGTATTTGCCGCAACGCAGGATTGTCATTGCTGTTTTGCCTGGGGCGGGGGATTGGTTGCGTGCCTTTGGTTGATGGCAAAATTACTTTTTGCAAATACTCACACGGCGGTGAATTTGGTCATACAATCATTAACATTGACGGAGTTTTGTGCAACTGCGGCAGGCATGGCTGTCTCGAGGCGGTCGCGTCAAGTCTCAGTATGGCAAAACAACTTCAATTGAATGACATTGCCGAACATCAGCGATTCTCAGAAGTGGTAAAGCTTTATACGAAAAACAATCATGCTGCTCGTAAAGTAGTTGAATCTGCGGCTCGGACATTAGGCATTGCGATTGCGAATCAAGTAAATTCTCTGATGCCTGACGAAGTTTTGCTGACTGGCGAGTTACTAAAATTAGGCAATCCTTTCTTTGAGATAATCAAAAAAACCGTTGACGAATATGCGTTCCCTGCTTTTTCCAGGAATCTTGTTTTGAGTAATTGCGGGGTAGGCGAAAACCATGTCATAATCGGAGTTGCCACTCTTCCTATCGATCGCATGTTTCAAAACTTCGAATAATTCCGTTTGTTTTCACCTTTACAGAATATTAGTGCCCGGCACTCCAGCACCTCATTTTGTCCGTCATATAATTTACTGTGTCACGGCGCTTGATATTTATTCGGCGGATAATAATCCGTTAAAACCTAAAATGCTTCACGTTCATGATAAGTGCAAATTCAGACTTCCTGACCCGCCCGCTCAGTTTGTTTGGGTATGTGGAAAAAGGCAATGTCCTGAACTCCTGACATAGCGGTATTTTTCGTTGCACTTTTTAAAGCCGCTTTTCAGTGTTTTTTCCCGGATTTTGTACACTCCTTCGCGCGTGCGCAAGAAGTGCAAGGGGAAAACGGTCAAAAGCCAAACAGAAAAACTTTTCCAAGCTCAAAAATGGAAGCTATGTCAGGAGTTCAGAAGATGTGAAACGACTGTAGTGCCAGCCGGACACTTAACTCGTTGATTATCAACATGTCAATTTTTAGTCTGCGGAAGTTGGGTTAATATTGCGGGTTGCAATATCCGTTTTTTGTTTGACGATTACATTCTTCCAAAATTTAAAACATCAACTCATCCAAAAAGTCCCCGGCTTCCTGCCGGCACGTAATACCATAGACATTGTGGATGTACAGGTAGCGGCGACTGCGGTATTTCTGCCAGAGTTGTTTGACGGTATCCCTGTTTCCCCCGTGGAGATTACCAAGCCCAAGGTCGTCAATCTGTTCAAAAAGCGACGTCCAGTCTTTTTTCGCTGCCTCGCCGGGGCCTGGCACCCATTGAATCATCTTGATCTTTTCAATTTCAGCAATGGAGGGCAAGTGCTTGATTGCGGCCGGACCGTCAAGGTGATAGACCACTCCGGCCAGCATATCGCACTCATGTTTGAGCGACGGCAAGCCGAATTCCTGAAACATTTCCGGACTGATCATGGCGGAGAAATCACATTGCGGCACATCGGTGAGCCCGGTGGCTGAATAGGTGCCGTGACGTGTCAGACAACCAAATTCCGCGGTGCCGATTTCTGCTGCCATCGCGCGGCGGGCATCGTCAATGGCACGGTCAATCTGGCGGAGCGCGCGCTTCACGTCATCAGGGCATAAAACTAAATCAAGCAGTAACTCCTGCGGTCCGCGAATAGCGGCCAGGGCGTCAAGTCCACCTTGAAAATGCGGCCAGTAGATGATCATCTTCCCGTCGCAACGCCTGCGAAATGCGCGGATGCATTCGACGGTTTTTTCCCACCAAAGGCAATCAGGACGGAAACGGATTTCCTGGTCGTAGTCTTTCAGGAACGGCACAATCCAGCCGGTCTCGGCGTCGCCTGAATCCGTGCTGCCGCTGTAAACCATATCCGAGCCAAGCAGTAGCGAAAAATGATCCGGCGCAAAAGACATGCTGTATCCGGGGATCGCATCGCCAAGCCATTCAAATGACTCCGCCCACTCCAGCGCCTGATCAATCATCGGTTCCAGCGGCCGGCGCGGCAGATTGTACGGATGCGGGTAAACGGGGTTTTTCCCGGGTTTGCGGATTATTATTCTTGTCATGGGATGGTCGGTGATTTCACCCTGCCAATACCGGTCCCAGCGTTGTCTGGCTTGCTCAAAATCGGGTTTAAATTCCAGTTCCATAAAAATTTCCTTTTAAAATCATTAATAAATTGCGTTAACTTGAGATCAGTACTGCAACTATTTATTAAGTTCCTTTTGGATTTCGATTATCCGGCTGGCGATCAACCAGCGCATGGTGTCAAAGGTGGGCGGATCCCACATGCCATTGTCCAAGCGGCCGCCGACAGGGGTGACCGGGGGTTTGTTGGTATTGATGTGTTTGTTTGGCCAGACACCGTCGTCTTTGTATTTCTCCTGAACCTTGATAGACTTCCAGACGAAGTCGAGGTCGTCGCGTCCGGCCTTAGCCAGGTCGTCGCGTCCGGCTGCCCTGGCGCGTTCGATCCAATGCTCGAGCGTGGTGATGTAGCGCATGTCGTCAATCCCCTCGCGGAATGCCTCCCACATGACCACTGGAATCGGCGAGCCGTCATCGGCGGTGCGCACGAACATATCCGAATGTGCACCGTCGAGATAGTTCCAGGGGTTGCCCTCATTGGCTTGATAACCCCATGGTATGAGTCCGCGGTAACCTGAACGCCAGAATCCGAAACCGTAGGTCATTCGCGCGCCGATTACCCGGGTGTGGTCACTCTCACAGCAGACGTGGTTCGGATAGCACCAGTACTCGACACCCGGGCGGGCCTTGGCACCGGCTTGAATGGTCTCGCAGTCTGGCTTGAACGGCTGGTTGCACCAGACGTTGATGAATGGATAAACGGGATCCCAAGGCGGGCCGCCGCGCTCGTTTATTGGGTCGCCGGTAATGAAGGTGCGCGCACCAGGCACCTTCCTGATCGCCTCCATGAGCCTGGTCACGAAGGGCACCACATCGGGCGAGCTAATGGGCTCGGGTTCATCCAGCGGATAGTAAAGGAACTCCGGCCACTGTCTTTGCTTGCGTTCGGCCTCAATACGGGCAATCAGTTTGGTGATATCGTCGAAGTAGGCCTGCGGCGGCATCGCGATTCCCCGGCCGTTCTTGCCGGGTTGCGGCAGTCCCAATTTGTCAAAGTAAATCGCAACCGGACTGGAAAGCTGTAGTGGCATTGGCCGGTCGCCGAAGCCGGCACTCCGTCCCAGTTCGATTACTGTAGCCAAATTCTCGAAGTCTGGCTCAAAATTCCCATCCGCAGTCTTTTTGCCGGTGAGATACAGGACAATGCCATTGATACCATGCTCAGCCATATCGTGGATCTCTTTTCCCGCCTTGCCGCGGAACCACTCGCGGGAGAAGGAATCATTCGCCCGACTCATGTCAATAAGGGGATGCCTGTAGTACATTCCATAGTTGATACCATTGTCTTTCACTAAGTTGATCGGCAGGACGCGCAGTGCCACTGGCAATTCGTGGAGTTTCTTGTCCCCGGAAAAGATTTCTGCCCGGCCGGTGTAGATTCCAGCCGGTGTAAACTCGCCGACGCGGACAGTCGCCCAGACGCGGAAGTTTTCCCCCTTCGTCAGGTCGTTCGGGACCATCGGCATCAGGACATCGGGGGCGCGGTAGGTGGTGTAGAGAACATTCCAGTTGGGCCGCGTCCACATGTATTTGACGAAGCGTGTGTCGATCGAGGAGGCATTGATGCGCTGCCCCTCCTTGCTTTGCAGGTCGGAGAACTTGACGTGCACATCCTTGAGATCGCGCAGCGGCAGGATGGCAAAATTAAGCGGCTCGTATTCACCGGGCGTGGCGAAGGCGCGCACCGGGGCGTCGATTTCCGAGCGCAGCGGCGCGCTGTTCGGCCAGATGTTGGAGATGTAGTTGCGGGTGTAGGTGACCAGACCGCGGTCGAGTTCCTCCCTGGTGAACTCCGGCATGGGATTTTTTTCCTCATGTTGCGTCCTGGTCCATTTTGCCCACTGCTCCTCGGGCAGGAGATAGATGTCCTGCTCATAACGGGCCAGTTTTTCACGTTTCACCGAGTCCCACTGCGCCGCCGGAACGATGGCCATACCGTTGAGTATCCAACGACTGCGGGTGCTGATGGTAAAATCCAGTGTGCCATCGGAGACCACATCCATCGTCAGCATGCGCGCCTCGACTTCTCCCGGAAATGTTGCGGAACATTCAGCTTTGCCGCAGGCGATGCGGGTGTCCCAGACAAAATAACGATTCGGGCGGCTCGTGCCGCCACCGCCAGGCGAACCAAGTAATATCCAGACTTTGTAGGCGCCTTTGGGGGCGGCGACGCGGAAGTTAGCGTTTGCAGTTCCCGAAATATGATCCTGGCTGAGAGCGTTGAGGGAAACCGGAAATGATTCGAATGAATCACTCGTGTAGGGGACTGTTATCGTGCGTTTTTGAATTTTAACTTTGGTAATATCCGCCTTCTCTACGGCGGTCAGCGCCGGTTTGTCCAGCCAGCCAAACCCAGCATCAGGAGACCATGCAGAGTCGGGAGTAACGGCAGTGAACCCTTCGGCCACCGGCGAGCTTTTCGTACCGAAATCGAATAGTAATGGCATCAATAACGGACGTTCCGCTTTCGGCGCATCCGCCGCATTGAGAACTCCGTCCACAGCGATTACGAATGACGCAAGCAGCATTGTGCTACAAAGCTTTTTCAAAATTGTCTTTTTCATAAATTAATTTTCCTCCCAGGGATTTTTGATTAAACGGATGACTCTTTTCATATCGGCTACTTCCTTATTATCCTCCAGCAACTTCAGTGTGATGAGGTATGTACCAGGCTTAAATTTTTCCGATTGCAACAACAGATGCGCAATATGTCCAGCCACCGGCGATTCTCCGCTGTCAAGGACAGTTCCAGCCGCATCACTGGCAGACCAGGCGAGCGCGAGCTTCACATCCGGCATGGCAGCCTTATTGACTGGAACTTGCAACTCCATTGTAGCGTTGCGTCCACAATAAATCACATTCCGCAGCGGTTCGCCGATGACTGCTCCGGGCAGCGCATCCAGCAACGAGCTGCGTTCCTGTATCAAGTTGGAACCGCTGAAAAACTTAACCGTCAACAGCTTTCCTGGATCGTCCGGCAAGAAACGATACGGCAGGGTGACTGTTCCGGGTTTGCTTGCGGCCAGGTTGAGCCGGGCGCGTGTTTGTCCGTCCACCGCCAGTTCAACAGAACTCAGCTTATCCTGTGCTCCGTCAACTGCAAAACTGCAATAGTTATCCAAACAATTCTTCCCCGCTGAATACTGCGAGAAAAAAGATAGATTTTTCAGTCCGAACGGAATTCCGAGCCTGCTGATGCCACCGAGTTCATCGAAGGAGGCGAACTCTTTGAAACCGGACACGCGGATTTTCAACGAGCTCATGAGCATGGGGTTTGCCTGGCGGCTCCGGTTAATCTGAAATGACCACGGCCCGTTCGCGCTCTCTACCGGCAGGCGGTTCAGAGGGATTGCCATTTCCACCGACCATTCCTTCCCCCCGATTCGCGCCTTGGCCACCGCGCCGCTTTCGTAACTGGAGTCCTGAGGCAGTCTGTTTCCCGGATAATATTGATCAAAGATTGTGCCAATCGGGTTGACCGCCCACTGCACACAGCGACCGGCTTCCCGGGGCGCCGAGGACAGGTAGAATTCAATGGAGTCATCACCACACACCGGCCCTTCATGTTTGACAATATCTTTGCGAAGCTTATCAATTAGCGGCTCCTGGCAGACGATCCCGAGATAAAGATGCGTCTTGGTGGCAAAAAGTAAGGCGCGGGTCTCTACCCAGTCGGATTCGGGAATGTCCTTGCCCTTCAGCGGGCTGAAGGAAGTCACCGCCAGCGCCTCTTTCCAGCACGGATCATCCAGATTGCCGTCCAGCACCGGGGCCGTCGCGGTCACCGGCAACTCGTAGCGGGCGAATCCTTCCGCCAGAGCGGATACCGTCAATATCAGCGAAGCGAGTGAAAAAAGCAGCGTGATACAGGTTCTCATTACCAGGCACTCCCTACGATTTTGAATGACGCTATCTTTTGAAGCTTTGCATCATCCGGAAAAAGCGATATTTCGTAATCACCGGGAACAAGATTTAGTTTGGATATGTCCAGCTCATAAACCTGTGCGCCCTTCGTCAAAGGGAGCTGTTCACGATGGAGAATTTTGTCCTTTTGCCGGAGAATCAGCGGAGCTCCGCGCCTCACTTCCGACTCCTGGCCGTTTGCGGTAATATTCAGTTTCACCGCCTTCGCCCCTGGCGCCAGCGCCGGATCCATTATGGAAAACGCTGCGACCGCGAAAGATGCGCAGGTCAGGCGGAAGCCACCTAGCGACAGTTCGACCACATCTTTGTCCGCATAATTCGATTCCGATACGCTGAAAACTACCTGCGGGATTTTTTCCACCGGGATGCCTTTTTCCTTCAGTTCAGACACCGGAACAGTCACCCGCAGCCATTCCCCTTGTGCGTTAAACTTAATCTGGAGATCAAACTGTTTTGGACGGGTTCCGATAATAAGAGAACAGACCGGACGGCGCAGTTCAGAACGCGACACCTTAACCTTCGCCATGAACTCGAAATTATCGTAATCCTGCCAATTTGATTCCACTGCGGTAAGTTTATTGCAGTTCATCCTCGGCCAGCCGACGGGGTAAGCTTTCTGCCCTTTTGAATAATCTACAGGTACAGTCATTTGAAGCACTTTTCCGCCAGTCGGACAGATAACCTCTGATTGCGTAACTGCGGCTTCGTTATCAGGGATTGTCCATGCAGAAGGATTGCTCATGCGCTCCAGTTGCAGAGACGATGGTTGAGCACCCGCAACAGTTGATGGTACTTGTGCAGAAATGCCCGGTGACAGTGTACTTATCAGAAATAACGCGGACAATAATTTTTTATTCATGCCAATACTCATTTAAAATTAATTCGTTAATACCGAGGAACGACTTGATCTTTTTTAATACACGGGTGTTAACAGCTAGTTGCATACCACAGTTCCAAGTCGGCCGGTTAGTCTCACGGACAATTTTACACTGCCTGCCGGAACAAGGATGATGACTTTACCTGGCAAAAAAAGTTGTGTGAATCCGCTGCGCGACATTAATAAAGTTTCTCGACAATAAACACCCTGAAAACATGGAGGCCAATGCTTTTCTCCGGTCGTTCATATAACATATCCAAGGCGCTGTTTTCTTTCATAAACAACACTCCGCGTTAAATGACAAAGAATACAGTTCAGCACGAAAAGAAATCGACATTAGGTATGAAAGTAGTTAAAGTCACTATTTTTAGATGAAATTTATCTTATGGTATGTGTTTTATATGTTTTTAATAACGTTGTAACGCCAAACGGTTGGACATGTAAATCACCAAGAAGGTAATTAGCGGTTCTATTTTCGTGACGCTCAAAATCACTGCCCATTGTATCAGTATAAACGCCACTTACCTCATGCATTGTATTAAAAGGATAAAAGGTTTCGTTGAAAAGAAAAGCAGCGCCTGGGAAAGTGCTTGGGGCAAGTCTGCGTCCATCTCCAAGATAAATAAGTGTTGACAAATTCTTATTAAGCCCCATTCGTCTCATAAGAGTTAAGCTTCCCGTCGTGGACGTAGCATCCCAGCGCATATAAGAATTTTGCATATAACTGCAAGCTCTATAATTGATTTGTATTCGGAAAGTATCCGCAGGACAAGTATACAAGGTGGTTTTGTCATTTCTAACTGCAAGCGCAACACCTGTATAAGGTGCCAGATTGCTATAAAACGGAGCTGCACCTGTCATAGTTCCAGGATAGTATTCTTGATAAGCACTCCCATACAGTGCCACAGATGTTCCAATTTGTTTTAGATTATTAACACAGCCTATCGATTTTGCTTTAGTGCGTGCCTTGTTGAGCGCCGGTAGCAGCATTGCCGCCAAAATTGCGATGATCGCTATCACCACAAGGAGTTCGATTAAAGTAAAACCTCTAAGCATCAACGAGTTGCGACTTATCGGCTCTGCCTCATCGACCAAACCGTGCGTGCGGTTTTCCCTCACACGGCTTTCCCCCTGTTCTTCTTCGTTTAGCATTCGCTTAGT
>CAIPAT010000246.1 GCA_903863035.1 uncultured Lentisphaeria bacterium | reverse complement strand
AGACTCAGACGCAAACAGCGGAACCGGAATTACGGGAAATGTCACCAGATTGCCGCACTCGCAGTATGCCTCACGCACGGAAACATCTTCCGGGACATCAACCGATCTGCCGCATTTCGAACAGTTATACATAGTACTTTTCCTCAAATCGCAGGCTCCCGCGGGAACCGATTATTCATGGCTGCAAACCGTACTGGAAAATGATCTGAAACCGTCTTCGCATATTCTTTATAATCGCCGTTGGCTGATTCTTGCTTTGAGTCAACAACTTTTTCATTTCCGCCAGCTTTAATTTTATCCACTACTGTTCTGCTGAGATAGAACCGGTCAAAGCGCTGACTTAAAGCACTATCGTGAATGGCAGTGTTTTCATCATTTTTCGCTTCCGTAAAATCTGCGTCGCTAAGCGGCCTGGACGGATCAGCTTCATCCTTATAGATATTGGTATCACCACAAATGATCGTGTATGGGGCAGTGCTGTTCTTTTTAAGCCATTCGGCAAGTTGTATGAACTGCGTTTCCCTGATTTCAGCCGCATCGGGAAACGCTTTAAGATGAATATTTAGAATATTCAACACAAATTCTGGATTATCTAAAGCTTGAAAATAACCCAGCAGCGGCTTCCGCATCCGTCCGCCGAAAGCATTGCCCAGTGCGATACTTCTGACTTCGCTTAAAGTCCATTTAGTGCTGTCATACATAAACCCCAGGCGCTGAGATTCATTTTTAAGATCAACATAGTAAGTCCAATGATGCCGTTTGTTCTTGAGTCCGGCGACAATCAAGTCAAGGTAGTGACACTTGGCAACATCGTTTTCCGAATGGGACGGGGTTACTTCCTGCAATGCGAAAATCGTTGCTTGCGAATCCAGAATCTCATTTACATACCGGCAGGCATTCCTGGAGTCGTCCAGCGTACCGATGCTGCCGCCAAGCCACTTCATGTTCCAGGTGGCAACAATATACGGTTTGCCGTCAGCGCAAAGAGACATCGCTGTAAACAAGCAAAAACCTGCAAATAATAAGCAACGTTTCATGACATCCCCATCTGACAAATAACACCCAGATCAAATTTAACTGCATCGGGATTTTATTCAAAGGATATTAACTGTAAAAAGTGTAATATTTATTGCCACAGCAATAGCATTGCAGATATCTGCTAAAATTCTCAGCATTAACGCTTAAGTTGATATATACGCGTAACTGCGTCTTTATGTCCCTGGCCAGCGGCTTTACGATACCAGTCTACTGCTTTAGTAATATCTTTGTCAACGCCATCACCTTTTTCATATAACAATCCCAAATTGTATTGAGCCATGGCAAGCCCCTGTTCGGCGGCTTTACGATACCATTGTACTGCGATAGCCGGGTCTTTGGCTACTCCTTCACCGTTTTCATAGCATACTCCAAGATTGCATTGAGCTTTGGCAAGCCCCTGTTCGGCGGCTTTGCGATACCATTCCACCGCTTTTTCCTGACATTGAGCTGAACGGTTGGAAAAGTTATACCAGTTTGCCGATTTTTCCTGATCTGTGGTTACACCTTCACCGTTTTCATATAACACTCCAAGCCAGTATTGAGCCTCTGCATTACCCTGTTCGGCGGCTTTGCGATACCATTCTACGGCAATTGCTGAATTTTGGGCAACACCTTTGCCTCTTAGATAACATTCTCCAAGATTATACTGTGCTTTCGCTAATTCCTTCTCAACAGCTTTTCTAAACCATTTTACCGCGGTGGCTTCGTCTTTGGCGACACCATCTCCGTTATAATAGCATAATCCCAAATGATATTGAGCCAGGGCGTCCCCCTGTTCGGCGGCTTTGCCAAACCATTTTGCCGACTCATTACTATCTATCATAACGTAGTATAAGCCTAATTCGCGTTGCGCATCCACCTGGCCCTGTTCAGCGGCTTTACGGAACGATACTATTGCGGTTGGAATATCTTTGTCCACGCCATTACCGGAATAATAACATTTACCCAGCGCATACTGAGCATGCGCATATTCTTGTTCAGCGGCTTTGCGGTACCATTTCACGGCTTTTGACATATCTTTTACTACCCCGTCTCCCAATTCATAGCATAATCCAAGATTATATTGACATATCGCAAGATTCAATTTGATTTTAACCTCTCCATCTTTAGACGAAAGCAGAAACCATTTCTCCGCATCCTCCCAATGTTTATTCTTAAAATAGTATTCTCCGAGCATTTTTTGCGCGGCATTTCTGTATTTATGATTTCCGTCTTCCGCAATGACTGCAAGTGCAGGTATTGCCTTTTCCTGATTAGAATTCATCTCTTTTATTACGATGTCGTATTCCGCGGATTGAACAATAGACAAAGCTTCCTGGTTGCCTAATCTAACAGCTTTTTTTAAATAGTCGCGAAATTCATCCTCTTTGTTTTCAGCCTTTTTAATGTTTGCAATTTGGAGAAAGACTGCCGCCAAAGTGGCTTTTGCTTCGGGATTTCCGGCTAGATATGCTTTTTCAAGGAATTTTTCAGCGATGAAAATATTTTTCTGCATCCCCTGTTTTTCAAGGAGCGACTTACCGTAGTAAAACAGAAGTCTACTGTCTTTTAAATCGATCAGCGAGAGTCTTAGCAGCGATTCGGCTTTCTTTAAATATAAATCACCGCCTGCCATATTTCCCGTCTTATATTTTTCCAGTGCCGCCTTGAGCAGGACACCTTTGAATTTTTCATTAAAATCTCTTGAGCCGTTTTTAAATACAAGCGAGTAGTATTTCTCCGCCTCAATATTATTCCCAGCATTTGAGTAATATTCAGCAAGATAAACCTGCGCTTTACTGGAGTTCTTTTCAGAAGCCGCAGAAACGATTTTTATTAATGCTTCTTTATTCCCGGATTCGAATGATTTAACATACCAGACCAGAGCTTCCTCTTGATCTGCATCTACGCCATATCCATTCTCGTAACATTGAGCGATCTTATCAAACATCATGCCGCTTGCATCTGAAAGCTTTTTTATGTAGCCCGCAGCTTCGGAATTTTTTTTCTGCGCCGCTTTGAAATACCAATCGGCAGCTTTATCAATATTTTTCTTTGTTCCTTTTCCTGTTTCATAAAGATGAGCAACAGCAATCATCCCATTTGGATTATTCATTTCCGCAGATTTGAGATAGGCGTTAAACGATTTGTCGAATTCCCCCGCATCAAAAAACCTTTTGCCTGCGCTGTAAAAATCTTCTTTATGGTCAATTTTCTGCGCATCGGATGGTTGGATTGTTGCTCGAGTCTGCGGCTCGTTGCCATTTTTTGCCGGTGGAGGCATCTTCTTATAAAATTGATTAAAAACAAAGAACAGAGTTGTGAGAAGAACAATGACGGCAATTGCCAGCATCAGCGTCTTCTTCCGCCTGGGGTTGGTTACCTTTTTCGGGGCTTCCTGTTGCGGTGGTTCACCAGTGATCGGATCCGCAGCGGATCCTGCCTTTTCCGAGTCGGCAACCTCATCAGACGATTTCAAGTTTTCGATGATTCTTTTGAATTCGTCTCCGTCTAACACATCTGATGGCAGATAGAAATCGCCGACACTTATGCGCAAATGGCTCCCGTTGCCGATTGTCATTTGCTTTATCTCTTCAAAACTTGTTCCCTTTGTTTTGACATCACCATCGTTGAACAAAATGCCATTGCGGGTAACAAAAACATCTTTGGGAATAATGACTATGTCAATGTCCAGCCTCGATCCGGATCTTCTGGCGCTATAATGAGAAAAAACAGCGCCGTCTTCGGAAAGACGGCGAAGCATGTACTCGTTATTAATCAGAGCGAGCGATGATTTGGGCAGTGTTGACATAATTGGGTTCAGACTTCAGTTATCACTTTTGACTTTGTAATAAGTGTCCCATTGGCATCTTTTACTATCGCGGTCTTGGCTATTTTTATCCTGTTGCCTGAAAAAGTCTCAGCACTGTGAATTCTCTCGTTGAGTTCATCTCCGGACTGCGGCCACTGAATCTGGTATTTCCCGTCCAGGATTTCCTCATTTAGTTTTTTCTGCATCACATGTCTAACAGCCTTAAGTCTGGACGGATTATCTGAATATGTGTCATATATCGCATCGTCAAGTCTGGAAAAGGTTGCCCTTATACTGTCACTCTTATTCTTTGCCTCTGATTGCAGCAGCAGAAATGAGAGTAAAATATCCCGTTTCCAATCATCTTCGAACAGTTTCCCAAAAAATGCCAGGCCTTCTTCGTAGTCAGGCATAATTACTTTCAATTCATTTAATCTCGCATTTTCCTCTGCCGTGACTTTAAGGTCTTTTTCCAATCCTTCAATTTTCTTCGCCATATCTGTCTTCTGGGA
Source organism: uncultured Lentisphaeria bacterium (assembly GCA_903863035.1). GTDB lineage: Bacteria > Verrucomicrobiota > Lentisphaeria > Victivallales > Victivallaceae > CAIPAT01. The sequence goes on along the minus strand of CAIPAT010000246.1, from coordinate 61,551 downwards.
TGTCAAATCCTTTGTTGCGGAGATTTCACTTTCCAGTTTTTCCTTTAATTCGTCAACAAAATTAAGTTGCGCATTCGCCTGCGCGAGTTCATTGCCCAGTAATAATTTGTCGGATTCTATTTCTGCCTTTTCTGCCGTTAACCTGACAATATCTTCAACTTTAGATTCGATAAGAGCGGGCAGCTCTTTGTTCAGGTTACTGAGCTGGCTAAACCGTTCGTCGAGATTCGCAATTGCCGAAGTAACTGTTTGGTATTTTTCTTTATATTCGAGATTTTTTGTTTCAAGTTCCGTTTCAAGTTTTGTAAAACCCTCCAGTTTATTATTCATTTGTATCAGGTAATTTACCAGATGGAGGGAGAATGGAACCAGGTTAGGAATTAAAACCGCATTGCTCGGTTGTTCAGTTGAGACATCAGAAACTAAACTGTCTTCCGCAAATTCGATATTTCCAGATTTTATTGCTGTAAGGCCGTGACATGCCAGATGCTTATAAATTGCGTCAACTTCTCCGGGAGCATAATACGATTCGATAGATTTTTTAATTGAGTAGTCAAGATTATTATTTAACGATTCGAATTGCTCAAGCAATCTTAGTTTCTCATCATTCAATTCACTTTTAACCGCGTCTAAAACAAGCGCCGTATTTTTTATCGATTTCAATAATTCCCCAGAATCGCTTAAAATCGAGTCGATGATCGTTTTACCTGAAGTTTTCGTATAGTGTTCAATTGATCTGCTGATATCTTGTATCAAACTATTTTTTTGCCTCTCAATTAAATCTTTTACGGCTGCTATTTCTTTAATCAACTTAGCTGAACATGGATTTTCTTTAAAGCAAATAAGCCAGATCAGCAACAGGACAATGACAATCAGAATTGCCCCAATGAACGTTACTGTTAACCAGAGCGGCAGCCCCATTATTATTGGTTGATCTGCAAAGCTTATTGATTGATCCGGAGAGTTGGTTTTTAATTGAGTTTGAGTTCCTTTGGTATTTTCGCCGTCTTTACTGCTAAGAGATGTTTTCAATTGCTCCACGGAAGCTTTCAACTCTTCAATAGATTTACTAGACTGACTCACAAGGTTTCTTATGGCAAGGGTATCAGGCAAGGCATTTTTTATTATTTCTATATCTTCCCTAAAGCTTCTTATTGATTGCTCTATATTATCGAGTTTTGTATTCACTTCAGGTAGAGTTGCTTGCCCCGCATTTTTTTGAGTCTTAGCCGGAAAATTCTGCCCGACACAGTCCTGCCCTGCCGAAAAAACAAAAATAAGCAGTATCATCAAAGCCTTTTTGCATTTTATAAAAGCATTCGAGTCCATTACGGTTTTCATTTTTCTCCTTTCAATCAAGAATTAATATTGCCGGATTCAACGAAAAATTCATTCTCGAACATAATTCTGTGTCTGATTTCAACGTGCTCCACCATCAGCCTCTGTCCGTCAATGTACTCACCTTCGACTGCCTCTATATGAATATGGACTGAATTGTCAAACTGTACATCCTTCCGGAGAGTTATCGTTGCCTTTCTGAGTGGTCTTCTGAATTCAGGCTTCAATCGTATTTCATAGGACAAGTCGGCAGAGACTTGCTCTGATTCAAATGCCCTGCGCGCAATGAGGATAGGAGTTCCGGTAAAAGTAACTTTATTTTCAAAAAGCTGGGGGGTGAAAATAGCAGCGGAGTTCCTGAATCTGGGGTTGCCTAACGTTACAACCCCCCAGTAAAAATCTCTTGCCACGACCGCGCCTTTTCTTATCGTTATCAGGAAAGGGATTCCGATTACAGCGGCCCCGGCCATTGCCAGCGTATATAATGTAGCGCCGAGAACCGTGATCATCTTGGTATCGCGGATAACCCCGTCCTCGGCAATATTGCACCAGTCACCCACTCTGTAGTTGAATAATGGTACGAATTTTTCATCCGGCAGGTCGATTGATTTTTTAAAAATATCACATATCATTTTCAATTCAGAAGTTTTACCGGCAAAAAGTACAATGTCGCAGTCGAAAGCGGATATCGCAGAGCAAAAGCGATCCGCAATTTCAGCGAAAATATCTCCGACGATATCGACGATATCAGCCTTTTTGAATTTCAATTCGAAATCACTATTTATGCTTTCCAGCATATTGGTAACGTTGGCAACACCGGAAGCTTTCAGTTTCGGGGTTAATTTTTCCTTGATAAATTTACTGAGTTCATTGACTAAATCCTCACTGAGCGAAAATGTAATATCGTCAATGTTCCCATTATTATTTGCTTCATTTTTACTCAATGTTGAAATAATTTCCAAAGCAACAGGAACCCAAAGATTCTTAAGTTCGGAAGAGCGGCGACCCATTTCCGTATCACTTCCGGAAAAGAATTTATTAAAAACCTGAAGAACAATATTGTTCTCCTTACCGGGAACTGTGAATATTTTATCTTGAATTTGCGGCAAGGCAATATCCTTGATCAACCGCCGGACAAACTCGTCTCCAGCCTTGTTTACACCATCTCTGAAAACCCTGCTTATATTTAAATTCACTCCCTGCCCGACCATGTCATCGAAAACTTCAGCAATGACAAGATCGCTGGTTCCGCCTCCAATGTCGATCGCTGCAATCCTTGCGATGGGCGCACTTTGCTGAGGGACTCTTCCGACATATTTGATCCAGTTCTCGCCAATATTACCATATTTGCGAACTTCGCTGAACACATAGGCAAGCATGACCGCAGTGGCCTCGTCACATTCCACATCAAGCGCCGGAACTGTTGAAGAATTGATTTCGGCGTACGCCTCCAGTCCCGCGAGCAATTTCCGCTTATACAGGCCGAGTTCATTTTCGGCCCAGGCGGTGGGATAAGTAACGCATACCCTTGATATTTTCCTTCTGCCCATAATCCCGGAGACCATGAAAAAGTCCGGGCTGTTGAGATAGTTTTCAGCCTGTTCAATGAATTCCAGCAACATAGCGGAAAGCAACGCGGAGCGAGGCAGTTTTGCCGGTTGAACTCTCAATTCTTCACTCAGTGCATCGGCCAGAGGGCAGGCCAGCATCTCAGACTTGCCTCCTGATTCCGGCATTGCGCATTTCCAGCCGATAAATTCATCATCGTCCTGCCAGAAATATCTTTTAGGCGAGCTTAATGAATATCTGCCCTGCCGATTATCTTCGATCAGATTCCGATGGATTCGTTTTGCCTCTGTACCTATTCTGATAAATGATGTTGGCTTGCCGTTGGTTATTTCCCTCTTTTCATGAAACCTGTGCGGCGACTCGAGCGACAGCATGCTGTCACAAGCCCCGGTTTCAGGGGTGGAGGAAAACCTTGAATAGGATTGTAAAGACAATTTATGTACTTTGAATGCGGTATTCTGCACACGCTGGGATATGTCATCCACCAGCAGCGCAAAACTGCGGGTGTTGCCCAGATCTAAAATCAGGCAGGCATCAATAACGGTATTATCCTTGAGGCTGAGTAAAGAGAAAAGTTTTATAACCGGACCGTATTCATCAGTATCTTTCTGCTTGAAGGCGATATTAAGATGCTCGCCGGACGCCCATTCCTTCGGGAAAAATCTTGTGTCAATGGTCATCTTGCCGATAATTTTTTTCTCTGTGCTATCATATTTGGTTTCACAGAAGTAAAATTGGTGAGCCGGATTTTCATTGGTATCATAGAGTTTTATATCAAACTCATACTCAGTGTCCTTCCTATAACCAAGTTTATAGAGCGATTCAAGTGAAATACTGAAATTTACGTCAAACATCCCGGTGTTGGGGAATAACGCAATCTCTATACGGTCTCCAACATATTCATAGGTCATTTCGGCCTCATCATATTATTCAGCAAATATATTCCATCAGTCTTTTCTTGGATTCCAGGTGGCTCGGATATTCCTGTCTGCCATCCTTTAATTCGCCCCTGAGAGCTCTCATAAGATATCTTGCACAAACAGTCCATAGTTCCGGATGAGCTATCCCGTTCACTCTTAAATCATCAAGCCATTCATTAATGCGCCGCACAGTTCCCTGATCATTAAGGTTAAACTTGATTTCAGCTATGAGATCTCCTTCGCGGTTCTCGATAATGCTAAGAACAGTTCTATATACATTTTCCTGCTGAAGCATTCTAGGCTTATTCTCATATTTCAATCCGGCAAAGACCTTGAGCTTTTCGCGAAGTTCGATTGCTGAAATCTTGGAAAGATTAAAAAAAACTTCACGATTGTTCAAAATACACATCGGTTCAATCCTCTAACTCAATCTTGACTCTTTCTTTGAGTTTTGATGAAAGCTCCTTGAGCCCGTTAAGTATATTTTCAGGAATTCCGAAGCCTATATTGTCGAAGATACTGTTTTCCGCCATAAGCAGACCGCCAAGTCTGTCGGCACCCTTTGCGTCAAAGTCTGACTCGAATGAAGTGCCGTACCACTGAAACAGCTCCCGCAGCCATTGCACCTTGCAAGATGTCATTCTTATGCCGTCGGCTCCGGATGCAAAAATATCCCGCGGTCTGACCGGCTCCAGCTTAAAACAGTCATCACCAGTTTTTAAAATAGTCACGGTCAATTTATTGATTGCGTCCAGGCCTTTTTTGCCGTGCATCATTTCATCCTGCATTTTCTCTTCGATAACGCCAAGAATTACACCGGTTAAAAGTGACTGTTTTAAAGTAAAAAGCCTGTACTGGTCAGTCCTTTCGTCATCCGCGGCATCGTTGGCCCAGGTTCTTGCGATTTCCTTATCGTACAATTGAGAGATGATTTCGGATATGCTGCTGTCAAGCGTGAGCGTCCCCATCCATATACCCGACAGTTCCGGCGCACTCGCAGCCACCTTGATACGCCAGTTAGGATTATCTCTCTGAAATCTGTCTATCGGATTCTGGTATCCAGGATCTATATGCCTGTTGAAAGACGGGAATTTGGCATTTAGATCTCCTATTGTGATTGGAGTACCATCAGCATTCTGTGCCGCGCCATTTTGTATGAAGAAAGAAAGATCATAAGACCTGGTCTCAATAATTGAAAAGGCCGGAATATACGAGGTCAAATCTCTGAGGGACAAATTAGTCTTCATATCATTTAAAGGATTTGCGGCGCCTCTATCTGAAGCTACTTTATTTATTGCCCCAATCGAGTTCCCCTCAAATTCCCCAAAAATAGCGTCGAATTCAGGCAGCTCGGCTGACAAGGCCTTTATAATCGGCTTGTTAAATTTGATTTTACTCGTGTCCAGGATTTTGAGATTGGCGTCATTATTCCTTCCGGCATCTTCATAAATGAATTCGGCGTGCGAACCGGCGCTGACGACCAGTTTTTCATTGATGATCTGCGTGATCTTCTGGAATCCGGGAGCAGAATAAAACTCCTCAACCTTTAGCGGCCTTGTAAGTTTTCCAAGCTGGACAGTGGCCTTGCACCTGCATCCGTCAATATATATGTCAAGTATTTGAGATAATCCGGATGCGAGTTTTTCTTCGACCTCTTTTTGAACGATCCTGGTTTCATTCAACACTTGTGCAATTTTAGACACTTTCCTGCGATTGATAATTTTTGAAGCCTTTTCAGCAAGCTCGGTCATTTTCATCTTAATGCTGTCTGTTGCCCCTGACATTTTATTGATGTGTTCAATTTTGCTGTTATAGGCCTGGCATATACCGTCAAGCGAAAGACTGTTAGGAGCGTCTGAATCTGAAATACCTTCAGCAAGTTCTTCTATCAGTTCATCTGCAGACGGCCATTTATACGGGCAGGCATCTGCAAGTTTTTCCAAATCTGACATAATTTTAGGCAGTTCATTACGAAGTTCTGTTATGTTCCGCTTAAAGTAATCTGCCTTAATTTCTTTATTGCGCTCTAAAAGGACATTCTTGCTGGCATCATCTTTTTCTGTTTCCATCAACTTTAATATGAATTTCGAAATCCATTCATAATCATCGCCGATCGAGACGCTGTTTTGAAATGCATCCCAGCGTATTTTCAGCAGTTCGTAGGCAAATTTTTTGATAGCTGTATTTTTCGCATTTTTGGCAATAACGATGTTGAAACAGCCAAAAAACTTTTCATCCTTGGAAATAGCACGTTTGTCTGTTGAAAGATCAACGGCAAAACCCGGGACTTTTGAAGCAATGCCGTGCACCGAAAGAATAAGCAGAACTTCTGTTATGGCCTCTTTCTGATAGCTTTTATCTTTAAGCGGGGTCGGGATCAAATAAATCGTATCAAGCGGAACTTTTGTTTTTGCCCGTCCTTCAGCATAGTCATGAACAAGAGGAACAAAGCTGTCTTTCGTAAGTGCCGGATAATTGATGCTTTTAAATATCAGTTTACCCTTACACTCTTCAACTAGCCGCCTGTTCCACACCTGGGTTTGCATTTCTTTAAGAAAGGCGCATATATTCCTGCCTAACGGGTAGCTCTTGTCTCCAAACCGCTGAGATTTCGGGAAGAGAAGCAATGAATTGAATAAAGGCTCTCTTTCCCATTTGTATTTCTTGGTGATAGCCGAAATCTGTTCTCTGATGAAATGAGAGATATTCCAGAATACGCCGGTCGAAGTTCCGCCGAACGCGGAGCCGATAAGATATACCTCAGAATCCTGAATCAGGTTTTCGAATATCTCTGTCAAACGGCTATTCCAGTTCAGCGAGGTAAAACTCAAGCGCCTGTCACCGCCGACTCCGGCGCCGGCAATTGACTTGGGCCAGCTCGGATGAATAGCCCTGACAAATCTTGAAGTGTAATCTTCAGACGAAAGGGTCAAGCCTATAGTCTCAACTTTGTCCCGGTGTGAATCAAGAGTCTGGAGTGTTTCAAGAAAATTAATATTTGAGTCAATTCCAAGAAAATAAGACTCACAATTGTTATATATATTTTCCTCCATCAGTCTCGAAATAAAATGCTTCATCCCCTCGATGGCGGTCGAGCCTACTGCGATATAAATTCTTTTATATGTCATTATAAATTTCTCCGGTGCTTATATGGTTAATATAGGTCTTTTGCCCTGGCGAATCATAATGCCGCCTGAAATAATCATTACGATCCCGACAATCAGATAAATCAGGACATACGGCAGTTCTCGAAGCCAGTTGCAGTTAGTAATGTAAAAATCGAAAATTTCAAAGTCATCGGGAACCCCGGCGAGAAAAGCATATTTCTTGCCGGATGCCATATCCTCCAATACATATTTAAGTCCTTTCTTCTTCATCTCTTTGGCGTTGGGAGTTCCGTCTTTTAACGCTGTAATAATCTCGTCGTCCTTGCCATATTCTTCCACAAGGCATTCGATGAAGCCAATGGCCTCATCTTTATTCATCTTACGCACAAACTGATCAACCAGATATTTCCATTGTATTTTGGACAAACTTTCATGAAGTTTTTCAAATTTGTTATTTTTATATAGTTCCACTTGTTCCGGGGAAAAAGAAAAATTGCCGACAACTCCAGGCGTCGCGCCGTTTATTTTTTTAAATTCTTCTATCTTTTCATCTGACCAGTAAAGAGAGTCGAAAAAATTATTACCGAAATCATAACTATATTTTATCTTTTTCGTCCAGGGAGTTCTTAGTGCAGCACTTACGCACTTTTGCCTTTTCCCCGTCGGGATATCTTCTACAACATCCTCGATGATTTTTTTAAGCGGTTCTTCATCGCAATATTTCGCTAGCCGCTGTATTTGGTCATTGGCTTCCCGTTCTGAGAAAATATCATATGTCTCTTTTTCGATACGAACCTTGTACAGATCGTAGGCTGTGGAATGAGTATTATAATAATACATTGATGAAAAGTATGCGAGCAATGCAGCAATAATCATTGCAAGGCCGATAACAGCCCATCGCCGGCCAAGTTCGCTCCATGCTCCTTTGAACGGCGGAGTTTTACCCCTGTAATACACAATCATGATCAATGCCGCCAGCAATGGCAGAACGATCATAATCCAGGTTCCGGTTTCAGGGCTTAATGTTTCCTTCGTTAAAAACCACCAGTGTTGCCAAGTCATAAATACTCCCCTTCCTAGTTATTTTATGCTTCTTCTGAATGCATCGTAACTTCAAATGAATCGTTCGTTCCAAGTATCTTATATTCGCCAAGCCTTGCGGGGCTTGTCATCGTGTCTTTTTGCAAAGCAACTGTTCTGTTCGGATCCAATGCGCTCTGAAGAGTGATTGGTTTGTCGTCCAGCGAAAGGAACTGAATTTTCATTTCATCACTTTCAGTGTCAAGACACATAAAAATCTTGAAATTCTTTTCACATCCGAATACAGCGGCCATTGAAATTGATTTTTGAATTTTTTTAGGAGAATTTTCAGTCGCTTGATTATTTTTCTTATAGATAACGTTAAGGGTTTTAGGCGGGAAAATAAATCTGAATAGAAAATAGCCAGCCGCACTCACAATCATAAGCAAAAAAATAATTAGAGGAATCTTTGTTGATTCTTTCTCGCCGACAGTGATTTCTTTGTAGGCAGTATCAGTGTCAGTATCTTCGGCAGCCGTAAGTTTCACTTTGTATTTTCCGGCTTTTTCAAATAAATGTTTAGGACTTTTCTCATTGCTTCTTTTCCCGTCTGCAAAATCCCATTGAAAAGACGTGGCATTTTCAGAGTTGTTTTGGAATTTAACCTCAAGCGGGGCCTTGCCCTTAACAGTATCTGCGGAAAAAATACTTACCGGTGTTTTCTTAACAACTTGCGTCGCTATTTCTTCTCGTTTTGTGACATTAATTGTTCTCGACACCTCTGACTCTTTTCCATCCGCACCTGTGGCTTTCAAGGTCACCTTAAAGTCTCCATGGGTCTTGTAAGTATGTTTTGGATTCCGTTCTTCTGAGAAATTATCTTTTGATTGAATATCGCCAAAATCCCATTTGAGCTTTAAAGCATTTTCCGATTTATCGGTGAAAGAGACTGTCGACGGAGCGGTTTTGCTTGAAGTTTTTGACTCAAAAAGCGCCTTTGCCGTTTTTCGGGCCTCAAGTGCATTTATATCCATACTGCAAGAGTCTTTTTTTCCATTTTCATCTGTGACTGTGAGAGTTATCGTGAAATTGCCAGGCGTTAAATAACTTACAGGAGACGGACTTGTTTCTGCGGAGTTTTCTCCGTTTCCAAAATCCCATTCGCATTTATTCGTATTTTGAGAAAGATTTGTAATATTGACAATCAAAGGAACCGGTCCGGAATCCGGCTGCACTTCAAATTTTGCCTTGACTTCAGAAGTTTTTGAGCTGACCGTGACGGTCAAACTGAATTTCTCTGTTTTGACGCCGTTTGAGGCAGTAAGGCTCACATGGTAATTCCCCGGCTTTCTATATGTCACTGCAGACGGAGACTGCTGATCGGATTTTTCTCCGTTCCCGAAATCCCATGAAAATATTGTCGCATTTTCAGAATTGTTCTTGAACGTGACTTTCAGATCAACTGGCACTGCCGCAAATTTAGCGACAACTTTCTGCATTTCCAATTTTATTGTCTGAAGCAGTTTGGAGATAGTTTTATTCAATATGATACCAAGTGCCTCATCCGTACTGTCGTCGTTGGGCCGGGGAAGTATGATTTGAATTATCTTGGAACCAATTTTATCTGCAGTGTTATTTATCGTGATTACATCGTCAGGATCAAGCGATTTTCTCGAATTAGTCAGGATTACTAAAATGGTGTTTGAATTTTTGACATCTCCCGTCCACGCCGCACGATTAACCAGGCTGTTGATATCACTTTCGGCATCCGCCCACATTGAAGGCGCTTGAAAGTCCCTCAGATTTGTGTAAGGAGCAGTATTCTGCTGGCCTATTCTGAAATCAAATCTGGATTCAATTAACGGCTGCCCTGATTTTATGCAAAATGCATCCACTAGAATTAATAGTCTGTTGGGAATCTCTTTGCTTTCGTAGAATTTCGGCAGTTCCGCCGCCAAAACCGCCGCAGTCGTCTTCATTATATCGCCTCTCTGCATTTCTCCTGAGCAGTCGAGATATATCCTTAGTGTCTTATCGGTTGTCTGCGAAAAGGCTGTCACTGGAATAAATAATGATAAAAAGACGAGAACGATAAAAATGGAACGAATGGGATTTGCCAATCCTGAAAAAATATTCATTTTATCTCCTGTAAATTAAAAGGCCAGTTTCGTCGAAACTGGCATACTTTGCTTTATTCCCCGTAAACGTGGGTATAATATGTTCCACAGCCCAGGCAATCTACTGCTTCATATTCAACTCGTTGAATTTTCTTTATCTGTCCGGATGGACAATTCTTTGCCGCAGCCTCAATGCTGGCATCACCCCATGCAACTAAGCCAAGAAACTTTTTGCAATAGGCTGTTCCCTTTTTTGTGTCTTTGATTTGCGAGTAATCAGGCGCAGCGGTCACTGGCAACTTGACATGAGTGTAAATCAAGCCGTTAGGAAATCCTGTCGCACATCCGCTAGAAAGAAGGAGAATTGAAATAGAAAAAATACCGGTTAAAACGATTAGAAGTTGACGCTTTAAATTCGCTTTCATAAAATAATTCTTTTGCTTTTTGTCAAATAAAAATAAGTAAAATAAAAAAACTCCTTAATAAATATAAACTAACCTAATAATATTTCAAGATACTTTATAGAAAAGCTTATGCAATTTTTACTCAGTTGGGTTCAATTGGGTCGACTTTGTTCTTTGTTTTGGCTTTGGTCTTCGAATCTCCGGCCCGCCCGCAGGGCGTGGAAGTTCGTCCGTAATACCCCGTCGCTTGCGACGGGGAACAGGATGGACTGAAGTAGATTCTTTATTTTACCTGCCGGATCTTATAGTTTCCATTCACCACCTTGACAATTTGAATTTCAATACCATTATTGTTGATTTTAAAACTGTCGCCCTGGAACAATTTATCCGAATCTGTTGAGTACCGGAAGAAAATATCATATTGGCCATTCGGTACTTTAACCGACTTTATCGAATTTGCCAAAACAACAAAATCCTTTCCCTTGCCACCGGAACGTAAACCAACTTTTACTTCAAAATTATTCGGGTTTTTAATCCGTACTTCCATTGCACCGTTAAGCTCGCCTGACATTGCAGGCCACTTTTTGTCATTTTTTGTGTACGGTTTTTCGGTAATGAATAATTCTTCAGGCTTTTTGGGCTTTTCCGGAACGGATGCCGGAATGCTTGAATCATTATTTCCAATAATAAATAATTCTTCAGTCTTTTTAGGCTTTTCCGGAACGGATGCTGGAATGCCAGCGTCAGGATTCGCGTTGCGTCCAGGAGCGCCATCTCCGAGATACATTACATGAGTTCCCGCAGGGTAATTTACCGCTGGCTTTTCGGCGAGAACAACAATATCAAATGATGCCAAAGTCCCTTCAGCCTTAGTTCCGCTTCCGCTTATTCTGATTGATTCTATTGTAAACTGTTGATTCACAATTTGCAATTTTGCTCCAACGCGCCAATTTCGCGCATATAAAGCTGGAATACCAATATAATTAACAGTCTGCTCAGGTCCAAATTGCTGGACCAGATTGGTTTTTGAAACTGGTTGTTCTACCGTTTTTGCCAGTTCGCCGCTTCTGTTGTCAATGACCACATTGTTCCGGGTTAATGGACGTATGTCACGATTTTCCGGAACGGATGCCGGACTGCCTGCGTCAGGATTCGCGTTGCGGCCAGGTGCGGCGTCATGTCCGAGATACATTACAGGAGTTCCCGCAGGATAGCTCTCCGTGGGTTTTTCAAGTAGAAAAAGACGGGAAACGGAGATGAACCTTTTTGAGCCAATATTTATGACTTCCACACCCTGCCGTGCCGCCCCCACGGTAAATTGCTGATTCCCAATTTGCAATTTTCCTCCAGAATACCCTCGCACATCTGGCATATAACCTGCCTTAAATATAAAAAATGGAATAACAATAGAATTAAATAGCTGTTCAGGTCCAAACTGCTGGAGCAGAAAAACATTTCCAAGTAATCGTTTTTCTGTCAAGTTCTGGGTGAATGGACGTATTTCGCGATTTCCCGGAGCAGATGCCGGACCGCCTGCGTCAGAATTCGCGCTGCGACCTGGTCTGAGATACTTTACAGGGGTTCCTGCTGCAAAGCGCCCCGCTGGTTTTTCAATGAGAACAACATGGATTTTTTCAATTCCTCCTCCTGACCCTGGCAAACTTATAAACGCGCCATCTATTGTAAACTGCTGCCTAAACTGCCAACCCCCAATTTCCACTTTTTCTCCACGGCACCAATCTAACACTTGTGACTCAGAACCTGAAAGAACAATATCATTAACTTTCTGTTCTGGCCCAAAGTGAGAGTTCAGGGACGGATCGTAATTTGAAATTGATTTTCGCTCTGCGTATAGCGAAAGTATATCGCGAATTTCCAGAACGGATGCCTTGTAACCATGACCGAGATAAACTACAGGATAAAATGCAGGATAGTCAAACTTGGGTTTTTCCACGAGAGTAATAATGTCAAATGATGCCAGAGTCCCTGTCACCTTAGTTCCGCTTCCGCTTATTTTGATTGATTCTATTGTAAACTGTTCAATCCCAATTTCAACTTTCTCTCCAACGCGCCAGTTTCGCGCAGATAAAGCTGGCGTGCCAATATAATTGACTGTTTGCTTAGCCACAAAAGGCTGTACCAGACGGGTTAAGGTAATTGGGGAGCCCGCGGGCTTTGTCGGGTCATCGTTCGCGCCGTCAATACTTACTCTGCTACCGTCCTGGCCGGCACAATTGTTATGTGCGAAGAATGACACGGCACAAATACACATGATTACTGTCTTGGCGATAAATTTATTCATAATCTTTTCTCATCCTAAATGCCTTGATTATTTTAAAATAATTTTATAAAGGTTAATGATACATTCTCTTTCAATCTAAGTTGTTGTCGACAATGCGGGCATTGAATAATCACATTGTATCTCTTTAATTATTAGCAAATAACGTTTTACACAAAACTCTTTCTGTTAAGCTAATCTTCAAAATAATTGTTTCAAGCGAAATAATAACCGTTGAATAGAGTTTTGAGTTTCTTCTGCGTTTTGTTGCATAACGTTTTAAACTATTGCTCCGAAAGATAATCAACTATCATTTTTTGTAGCACGTTAATCGACTTAACCTCATTTGCATAATTTCATAAAGAATTTATGACATAGTATATATGAAAAACAGTGTGCGATTTTACAGCAGTTTCATTGTGATTTTCTCAACATATATCTGCGTCGAAACTTGCTCGTGTTATTCATATTGATAGGGGGGTTAGTCTTTGCACTCAATTAGCCTCGGAAAAAGTTTCGTGTTATGCTCGTGTTATTCGACTTTTCATGGCATAAAACGGGCTATCACAAGAAAATCACAAAACTCTTGTTTGTGGTATTTTTGAGCTTAAAGTGATGGTGCCCGGAGCGGGAGTCGAACCCGCATTCCCTATCGGGAGACAGATTTTAAGTCTGTTGCGTCTGCCATTCCGCCATCCGGGCAAGGAGAAAACAGGACTTTAAAATACATCTTTAAATAATTATTTTCCATTGCTGAATGGCTAAAAAACAGAAAATCTTGCATTGCCATATTTCCGGAGGATACGGGACGGTTATTAAAAGAGGTTTTTGAAAACAAGTTTTCTCAATTTATTGGGCCGGTATACGATCAGAAGTTTTCCTTCCGGGGTGACACTGGCTCGGACTATTACTTCACGGGCAATTTTGTAATATTTTTCATCCTTGAATTTATCAAGCATCATCCTGACCGCAGTCGCGGTAACGTCTTTCGGCAGCGGCAGTATCCCGGCGGAAGCCGATTCAACATTGATCCAGGCGTCTTTATCAGTTATTTCCGGAGTGCCGTGAATGTTCAGCCAGATGTATGAGCCGAACGGATTGTTAAATTTGGTGTCAACGGCAATATCAATGATTAATTTCTTGTTTTGAAACAATAGTTTATAATTCTGCGGCGGCTGGATCTGTGCGCTGCTCTGGTCATTTACGGAAAAGAAGTCCAATAGTTTGCTGCCGTTTTCCAGAGTAGTAAAGATGGAGTTTACTTCTTCTTCGGAAAGCTCAACCTGGCTGATATCGCCGTCTTTGCTTTTTATTATATCCGCCAGCATGCGGTTAATGATTACGGATTGCAGTTTAAGCTGATTTGAACTGAGATTATTCGTTTGCAATTTAGGCTGCGAACCGAGGACTGCAAACGCCAGGACTACGATGAATACCAGCAACATGGCTGCGATTACCAGCAACATTTTGCCGATAAAGCCAGCCAGTCCGGAACTTTTTGATTTTTTCTTGCTTTTTGCCATAATATTTTAATTTTCCATAATCTATTGTTACAACCAGGAAATCCGTTTTTACCACGAAACAAAGACAAAAAAATATGAAACTGGAGTCAGTGGATGTTTGCGTGGAACGCAATCATTCGCCTACTTGTCTTTCGATATTTTCACTCCGCGTTCTCCGCTCCTTCGCGTGGAACACTGTCTCCTGACATAATTCTTTCACTCATTCCTGATTATCATTTGTCTTTTTCCAACACCAGACACTTAACACCTGACTTCCCTATTAAACGGCTGCCGGTCCGGTGAAGACTGCCGGACGGATATAAACTAAATCGGTCAGGTCATTGTCCCATTCAGCACACTGTGCGGAAATTAATTTTTCCGGCGATATATGTTCAATCATCTTGAACCGTTCCAGTGTATTCGCGTCCGCAACTTTTGCGATGGCCGCATGATCTTTTTCCAGGGCGACCAGATGAGTAAACTTCCGGTCGTTGAAAAATGTTTCGGCATCTTCTGCTGAAAGGACGTCATTTTTGCCGGCTGGAATAATTTCTCCGCCTTGATTAACCAGCTCGAAAACCAGGATTTCGCTGTTGCGCCCGTCAAAAACGGCGGCAATGCTGTCGCCTGGACTGGTTTGCATCACGGACGCCAGTGCGACAGCAGTCGGCACACAGCGGGTTTTAATGTTTGCATTACCGAAAGTGATGCCGGCGACCAGCGCCGCCGCCAGGCGCATGCCGGTAAAACTGCCCGGCCCGGAGCCGACAGTCCACTCGGCAATTTCCTCGAGCTGAATGCTGTGGTCGTTTATCAATTCAAGCACCCATGGGGTGAGCGTGGCAGAATTTCTGCCGGTCATCGGGCGGGTACTGCTGATTACTATATTGCCGGATTCTCTACAGACAACCGCAAATGCCGCCTCGTTACCTGAAAGATCAATTGCCGCTGAGTATTTCAATTCTAGTTCCAATTTAAATTTAAATGACCTGTGCGTTATTATAATTAAAACATTAAGAAATATAATCTTTGAACCCTTGAGTTTCAACCGGCGAGCAAGCGGATTGTCGTAATACGTTGAGTCAGACGGCAGGTATTTGATATTTATTCTATCCTTAAAAACACCGTCCTTGCGGCGGGGTAAAAAAATCTTTGGCCATGCCATGCAAAACTAAAAAGTACCGCTTAAAAATTGTGTCCATCCCGGGGAGGTAAATCTGACGGCATAAAGTCTAAAAATATTTCAATGTCGAGACTGCATGATCGTATTTGTGCCAGGCCGTGAATAGAAACATTACAATTGTTTGACGCTGGTTCGCTCAACAAGTGTGCTATGGATATGACTGCTTTCAGGTTTTTCGCCGTTCATAATCCATTTTTGCAGCATATCTACAGCGGCTTCGCCCTGTTCGCGCGCCGGTTCAGTAAAATACGACAACCCGTTGAGCGCCGCATCTGGCCAGGTGATACCATCATAAGAAATAACCGAAATGTCGTCTGGTATCCTGATCTTCAGTTTCCGACACGAATTAAAAAGTAATTTTGCCCGGTAATCGCGAACCGTAAATATTGCACTTGGCATGTTGTCTTTGTCTTTGAGTCGGGTAAGATAATCGCCTGCCGTTTTGTCCTCCTGAGAAATATCCGCCATGCACCACTCTTTGTTAAACTCTAAATCCTCTTCGGCCAGTGCTCCCTTGAATCCTGTGAAGAACTCTTTATAAAAATAATTTTCCAGACTGCCGAGCCAGATTCCGATGCGCCGGTGTCCTTTGCTTTTCAAATACCGTACTGCATTTCTGGCAACTTCACGAAAATCCAAAAACACCTTTACCGCATCAAAACCGTTCATATCCGAAGCAATGACGTAGGGGATGCCAGCCTTTTCAAGCGGTTTGATCAAATCTGCATAATTACTACATTGAAAGTATATGACGCCTTGGATGTCGCCTTTGCTGTATAAAGTTATAATTTCATCGGTGACGGTATCCGAATCGGAAAAATTCATTATATATTCAGAATTTTTCTTCTCCGCGCCAGCCGATACGCCAAGTAACAATTGCGATCCCACCGGCAGATAATTGAAAGTTCCCCAGTCAGAAGTCTTTAGAAAAAAACGTTTGAGTATTGTACGCCCGACCAGGGTTCCGGTCACCAGCACGCCGCGCCCCGGATAAAGTTGCACCAGACCTTCTTCCTGCAGCAGGCGGAAAATATTATGCACCGTACTTTTGGAGATGTTGAGTTTCGTGCCGATAGAACGGGCAGACGGCAGATAAGATCCGGGTTTGTATTTCCCGGACAAGATTGCCTCCCGCAGATAAGCGCGTCCGCCCTGCGCCTTTGATTTGATTGTATCTGTCATTCCACCCTCCGGCAAGCATCAATAGGCTATTCTATAAATGCTTCTGCATATTATAATTTATAACCGGCAAGGCACAAAAACAAGAAACGGCAGTGAAAACCCGGCGTAATTTACTGCAAATCATTGTCCTGAAATAGTAATTGAATTTTGAAGGTTAAAAAAGATTCGGATTTTTTCTTCATATGAAAATACATTTTAAGTGGGGGTGCTGTAAGAATATGGAGTTTCAAATGAGCGCTATGAAAGATTGTAAAATCTCTCTGGAGAGGTATTTTACTGGCTATCGTGTAATGTTAATGCTTTTTCTTTTAAAGTTAAGGAGAAATTGGCTTGAATAATATAAATTTAGTTTCTAAGCTGTTATTGGCCTTAGGTAGCTGCGTGTTGATGACCGGATGCACCTGCGTGTCATTTAACCCAGCCGGTGATACAGAAAGAGGAATATTACTGTCCAGTGGCAAGCAATACCAGATAGTCAATGCCGAAACTCTTATGATGAGTCCTATGAATAAAACGGAACCGCTTTGCGCTCTGGAGTTTAACATGTTGAACCGAGCTCTCGGCAACCTGCCCGGCAAGGACTTCGGCAAATTCTGGAGTAAGGCAGCTCCTGAAATAGACCGTGCGCGCAGTTATCAGAAAGTCTTAACCAATGATACGGATGCATTTAAAGTATCGTGCAGGGGTATTGCTCCAAATATATTTGACAGTTCCTCAGGTGCTACTGCGGTTCAGGTAAAATCTGTCATAGTAATTCGGCCTGAAGAGATATCGCCGTGGTGGATGACCGGATACCTGTTGACTCTGTCCATGGCGCCAATGCGCGAAAGCAGTTTGGGTACGGCTGTGGTGGCGGTGCTTGACGGCAACGGTGAAACCATTGGTTTGAAAGTTATTGTGTTCCGGCGTTCCTACTGGATCAGCGGCCTGTTGCCGACAGCGATGATGTGCGGCGGCAAATATTCCAGCACCAAAGTTGACCCGGATAATCAGTACGACGATGAAAGAGCGCTGCTGAACCAGATCATGGCCCGTGCGGTCATAGATATTCTGAATATAAATTCAGGCACCCCGCCTGCGGTCAGCGCGGAATGGCTGAATATCCGCACCGCGGTAATCGGATCAATTATTTCCGGCAATGAACCGGCTGCCGAAGCTTTACTGGAGAAAAGTTACAAGCAGTTTATCGGCGGCAAAGAATGTCAGGATTGGCTGGACTTGATTGATTAGGAAGTAAATATAATACCCGTTGCAGATTGCTATTGACTTTAAGGCATTGCTGGCTAAAGTATTTGGGATATATATTAAAGAGAACGGTTTTTTGATTTTTAAAAATAAAGGAACATCTTCTGATGTCAAAAACATTCAAGCAATGGTTTTACGAGCACCATTTAGCACTGGGTAACAAGGAACTTCCCGAATCTGTGGAAGTAGCGGGGAAGACATGGAAGAAGGTCAAGGCGTTCAAACACGACTTTTTTGCTGCTACCGGCATGTATGAAAGCGGAGCCGGTGAAATATCAGTTCTTAAAATTTTCCGTCCACGTTCTTTTCTCCTGCTGCCGTATGGTCTGCTTTCAATTCTGGAGCGGCGGCATGAAGAGAAGATTTATCTGAGATTGCAGGATACCGGACATATTCCGAAATGGATCGGCCGGTATGGCAAAACCGGATTTATGCATGAATATGTACCTGGCGGCCATCTTAATAAAGGCACTAAAGTGCGCGATGACTTTTTCCCAAATCTTGAAGCATTGCTGAAAACCATGCATCAGCGCGGCATGGCTTATCTGGATACCAACAAGCCTGACAATATCATCGTTGGCGATGACGGCAACTGTTATCTTATAGACTTCCAGATAACCTGGGTGCAGCCTCCGTTCCCGCTGAATCTGCTGACCTATCCTGTTTTTGCCATATTCAAAGATTCCGATCTGTACCATCTGCGGAAGCATTGGCGGAGAATATTGCCGGGGAGTATAAGCGATGAGGATTTTAAGAAAATGAGACCATGGTACATAAAGATTCACCGGCGTATTGCTGACCCAATACGAGTAGTAAGACGGGCATATCTGCGAAAAATCGAACAAGGCGCGGACAACAAGCCGGAAGGCTCCGCGAAGCATTAAAGAACTGTAATAAAACTTCTGTGATAAATAACCACGTCATTGGGGCGTGGTTTTTCATTATTCCGGCAGGAAGGACAACGTTGAATTTACCGCTTTGTGCCAGTTGGCGGTGAGGCGGCATCGTTCTGTTGTTTTCATGCGGCTGACGAAACGTTCTGCTGGAATCCAGTTGGCGGAAATTTCTTCCTGGTCTTTCCAGTAACCGGTATGCAATCCGGCCAGATAGGCAGCTCCCAGCGCGGTAGTTTCCGGAACCGATGGCAGTTCCAGCGGAATATCCAGCAGATCCGCCTGGAATTGCATCAGAAAAGCGTTGGATGCGGCTCCGCCGTCAGCCCGTAGCAGTTCGATTCTGCTGCCGATATCGGATTCGAATGCGGAGATAAGGTCGGCGCATTGAAACGCAATGCTTTCCAGTGCCGCACGGGCGATATGGGCCTGATTGGTTCCGCGGGTGATCCCGAGAATAGAGCCTCTGGCGTTAGGGTTCCAGTATGGCGCGCCAAGCCCGACGAAAGCTGGCACAACATAAATCCCCCCTGAATTTTTTACGGAACGGGCGAGTTTTTCTGACTCTGCGGCAGTTTTTATTAGTTTCATTTCGTCCCGTAGCCATTGGATGACCGCGCCGCCGACAAAGACTGCCCCCTCCAGCGCGTATTCCAGACCATTGCCAAGATCCCATGCGACAGTGGTGAGCAGACAGTTTTCCGAAATAACTGGATTTTTGCCGGTATTAACCAGAGTGAAACAACCGGTGCCGTAGGTTGATTTCGCGCTGCCCGGAGTAAAACAGCATTGTCCGAACAGTGCCGCCTGCTGGTCGCCGATAACTGAGCATACCGGAATTTCAACGCCGAACAACTCTTTAGCAGTATGTCCGAAGGAGCCGCAGGATGGTTTTATCTCCGGCAGAATTTGCGCCGGGATATTGAACAGCTTCAGCAATTCACTGTCCCATTTTCCGGTGTGGATGTTGAACAGCATGGTACGTGAGGCATTGGAGGGGTCGGTCAGATGATTGCCGGTAAGGTTGAACAGCAGCCACGCATCAACCGTGCCGAAACAGATTTCACCTTTAAGCGCGCGATCCTGCAAGCCTGGTACATTGTCCAGCAGCCATCGGATTTTGGATGCGGAAAAATAAGGATCCGGCAACAGCCCAGTTTTATTTTGGATAAGATTTTCCTTGCCGTTGCTGATTAAGCTTTGACAATATTCGGCAGTGCGCCGGCATTGCCAGACAATAGCGTTGTAAACCGGCCTGCCGGTAGCTCTTTCCCACATAATTACCGTTTCTCGCTGATTGGTAATACCGATAGCGGCGATCTGTTCCGGTTTCAAATCTGCCATTTTCAAGACGGTGCGGCAGGAGGCAAGTTGAGATGTCCAAATGTCTTGCGGATTGTGCTCAACCCAGCCCGGATGAGGATATATTTGTGGAAATTCCTGCTTCGCCAGCGCCAGTATCCGGCCTTGACGGTTGAATATCGCGGCTCTGGAACTGGTAGTTCCCTGATCGATAGCAAGAATAAATTTACCCATAGCCTTCTCCTGAATATTTGCGCTGAAAAACTTTAATGCGGCACCCGGCAGATGTCAATAATTTTTGTATTTTCAAATGCATCTTTTAACGATTTAAGCGCTATTTTAACTGATAAAGAAGATTTATACGCAATAAATCCAGATGTCTGAGAGATAAAAAAAGCATGAATAGATTACTGTTATGTGCCGGAACGATTCTGATGGTTTCGTTTTTTTGCTTGCAGCGGGTGGAGTTTGGCACGAGAGAAGTCTCGTTGTCGCCGGCAACTGTGGAGTCTGCCGCCCCAAGTTGAAGAGATAAAAGTATCGGACACTTAAGCAGATGAAAGTTACTGCCGGCAAGCATTGCCTGATGTTAGCGCCTTCGATGACATTCTGAGATTGTTTTGCAGTTGTAAATAGTCTTTTATCATTGTATAGTTTCAGTTAGTAAATTTATATAAATCATTTTTGCCAAATCCAGAAGAACAGAAGAGTCTTTATTACTAGGGTATTTCATATTATGCGGGAAGCGTTTAGAATAATAAAATTGCTGTGTTTGACTGGAATTATTTTTGCAGCTGGCGGATGCATGTCAGCGCGTTCGACAACCAGCCTCAAGCCGGATGCGAATCCTGAACTGAAGTCTTCCGCCGGAAAATTCTATATTGAAGGAATAAAATACACCACTGAAATTGTCCGGCAATCTTCGCCGGAGGCAAGAAGACAGGATGTTGATGGACAGATAAAGGCTTATGAAGAAAAATTTGGCACGAGCCTCCTGGCACTTGTGCGCAAGGAATGCGTTACCCGGTATCCGGCATTGTTTATGGACAATTCTTCATCTGCCATCCCGCTTTGGGTTGATATAAATCACATAACTACCACGAATGACTCGAGATCTATTACCTGGATGCTTTGCTCCGTCATGCTCTGCGGAACTATTTTCCCATGTCCAGGCGATACCAATGAAAAAATTAAGATTGAAACCGGTACATGGAATGGCCGGGATGGCATACGTGGCGCAGCCGTCCCAAATAGTTTTCAACGGTATTCTGAATTCTGGGTAAGCATACTTCCAACAGCCTTAATTCCCATATCCGGCGAATCAGACTTTCCGAAAATATCCGGAACTATATTTGAAATAGAGAGTCAGACCGCGACTTATGAATTGATAACTGCGCAGCAGGTTGCAACTGCGATCGCAAAGTCGGTTGCGGAAAAGAAATCAGACTATTGGGCGGTTTCGCCGCCGCCTCAGATCGCAGTTCAGCAGTCACTGCCTGAGGCGATAGCACCTGCAAAAAACACGGCAGATCCATTTTGAGATTGCTTTTAATTTAAATAATCAAGGATAGATAATGATGCACACAACGAAAAGATTCAGAATATTTTCTATTATCCTGCTTGCTGTAGCGGTAAATGGCTGCGCCGTCAAGCAGCGTGAAGCGGTCAAGATTACTCCGGACAAGTTTAAATCTGAACTATCAACGCAGAAAAGTGCCGTCCAGCAAGCCCCGCAGTCTGAGGCAGTCGCGCCGGTAAAAAATACGGCAGACCCGTTTTGAGCTCGTTCTTTAATCTTTATTGGGAAATTTCCCCGACCCTTGGGATAGCTTTGATTTTCGGGATTAGTCTTTGAATCTCCGGTACGCCATCAGGGCGTGAAAGTCCGTCCGTAGTACCTCGTCGCTCTGCGGCTTGGATAGGATGAATGGAAGGAGATTCTTTATTATAATTTTTACTTAAATAACTAAGGAGATGTCGCGATGCACACAATGAACACTTTCAGAATATTTTCTCTTATTCTTCTTGCCGTATTGGTAAATGGCTGTGTTTCGACGGAACAGAAAGCGGACAAAGTTGCTCCGGTCAAAGAGATATCCGGTGCGGCCGTCACCAGCAAACTGCAGGCTGGAAAACTCGCGCCAGCACCAGTGCCTGCTCCAGAACCCGTCAAACCTGTAGACCCTGTTGTGGCGGCGCGGGCCAATGTTGCGGCTAATCCCATGAGCTGGCGTGCCGTTAACGTGCTTGGACTGGCACTGTTCCAGGTGCGCCAGTATACCGAATCAGCATTGGCTTTTGAGCAGGCTATCGCGATGTTCCCGATATCGTCAGCGGCAGAAACGGAGCAGCAGGTTAAAGAGGCGCGCCAGCTTGCCCTCAAAGCACAGATTGAAGCTAATAAAAAAGTACAGAAACAACAGATAGAAGCCCAGGATAATATGCGTGAGCAGCAAATGCTTTCCGGTATGATTTCCATGATGCCGATGATGCCCGGGGCCAATGCCAACACTGCGCTGCTTGCGCAGGCAGGGCAGACAATGCTGAATGTTGCCATGGTGCCGTCAGGGATGGATATTATGTCGGATCCGGTGGCTGAAGCTGAATCTTCGCAGGTACAGAGAACTCGTGAACTCTCCATGCTGTATGCTAATTTAGGTCAGGTGCGCATGGCTTTGTGGGAAGATGATGCGGCGCTGGAAGCATTTCGCCAGGCATATGCCACAGATTCGTCACGAATAGATTTCCTTTTCATCCAAGCCAATCTTCTCCAGAGGAACGATGACATGGCCGGTGCAATAGCGCAATATGCCCGTTATCTGGCAGTAGCGTCTGAATCAAAACAGCCGGTGGCATTGCTTGAAATTGCCGAATCCTGCCGTGATCTTGGGATGGAGGAGGAAATGCGCAATGCGCTGGCAGCAACCCGCAAGGCATGGAATCGAGTGGTGGGACAGGCGATAACCCCGGCGACAGAGCATGGCTATGGCGAAATATTGACCGCCACCGGATTTTACAGAGAGGCAATACCCTATTTGCAGATATGGATTAATGCATCCACCAATGATTCCGCCGCTCAACGCGAATGGGCGACGGCTTTATTCAGGGCCGGAAAAATGGAAGAAGGACTGAGCGCGGTAAAAATCTTCACACAAAACAAAAAATCCGCGTCAGTAGACGGCGGGTTCTCAATCTATTTTTCCGGTATGATCGAAATGCATTTGGGACACCTGGAGGATGCAAAAAAAATACTGTCGGAACTGCGACCAGCCCCCGGGGCGACATCAGGATTTGCTGTCGCAGCTTATGCCATGTGCGGACATATAGATGAGGAAAAGGCGTGGATTGACAGAATTGAAAACGGACTGTCCTCGCCGGATACGGCGGCAGTTGACTGGTATCGTCTTGGATGCGTATGGTTCATTACAGGGAACATTCCCAGAGCGGCGGAATGTGTCAACAGGTCTGTCGCGATTCAATCTGAATTCGGCCCGGCATTGTTATTAAGGGAACAACTGCTTGACATGAATGCGGAAAAAGTTAAGTCTGAAAAGGTTAAAGCAGTCCAGACTGTTGCAAACGGAGATACGGCCACCGCTGTTCAAATATTAAGTTCAGTGTTAACCGGTATGCCGTCAGGAGACTTGTCGGAGTCTTTGACGTTCGAGGGAATGAAATATGTGTCAACCTTGCAGTCTAAGCTGCGTATGTCAAAGGAAGCACAACAATATTATCTCCGCGGACAGGCAATACTGAAAAATGCCAAAAATCAGCAAACCATTAAAGAAGCGCTCTGCCAGTACCAATGGGCGCTCCGGTACGCGCCTTTATCGCCTGAAATACACCTGAGTCTGTCTTCGATATATGCAACTCAGAAACAATTTAAAAAAGCGTTGTATCATATTCAGGCATATCTTACAGGCGCCCAGTCTTCAGACGGACTGGATGCGGTTGTTGAAAGATACTATGAACTTCAGTATCTCAGTGAAAATGAACTTCGCAAAGTCCGTGCTGTTATTCCTAAAAACAACTGATGAATACTGAAATGGATATTATGAATTCTAATATCAAAAGAGGTGCAAAATTAAGAATGCCGCCACTCTCATATAAAAATAATTATACAATTATTATGATTATTCTGACTCTGCTGTCGCTACCTGCTTTTGTCCATGCCGCCGGCCAGGCGGAATGGGAAAAACAGGTGAATGACGGGTTTCGTCAGGCCCACCAGTCAACGCAGGGGCTGAAAGGTAAAAACAGAGCAGATGCCGAACGCTATTTAAATCATGCCGAGTCCGAGTGGAACAAGTTGAAATCTAACCAGATGTGGTACATACAGCAGCAGTATCAACAACAGAATCAGTTGAATAATACCTATTTACAACAGCAGAATCTCAATCTGCTCATGCAGCAGCAAATGCTTAAGAATCAGGAGATGTTTAAAACTCCCTCCCTAAAAACAATCAATCCTTTCGGTGACTATCTCTTTCATGGAGTTTCGCTGCATCCGGCAGACGGGCGGCTGCACGGCCCTGGAACCATCGCCGACACTCCGGCTCTTTCAAATCTTTTTATCAATCCATCGCCAGCCAATAAAAGTGTCGGCATGGCAGTTTGGGATGAAAAGCGCCGCCTTGAGAATGTTAAAACAACTGCGCCTAGATCAGCCGTTGCTCAAGCTGCCTCAATTAAGAACACCGGGCTGTGGGATAATCCGATGTCGGAAAACGCTAAAAATGAAATTGTTAAGCCTTACGCAAACAACTCAAACGTGGTAGATCTGCGTGATGCAAAATTCATAACCCCGAAATTACTGCACGAGGACGATTCAAAACAGGCTGGCAGTCCCGTAACCGAGTCCAACCCATATTCGACAATGAGTGATGAACGGTTGCAAAAGAAACAAGCGGCCCTGACAGAAGCGCTTCGCAAAACGCAGGAAATTTCATCTGTTAATGTTCGCGGCTATTCGCAGGCAGAGGCCGATGCAGCGGACGGGAAAGTAAAGGCCTGGCAGGCTGTACAGGATTCTGCCACAACCTTGGCACTGGGAGCAAATGTCGCTTTTCTGTCAAGTCCTGCCGGTGAGATAAACTCAAGCGTACTTACAAAGTTGAATGATGGTACTGGCTATCTTGTGGATGGGAAAAGTATGTATGATTCAGCAAACGATAAAAAGTGGGGTGATGTCGCCGGACAAGCTGCAATAACTTCAGCACCCTGGCTAATAAAGTCTCCGACAACTATCAAAGCCACGCCGCTTGCCGCCATCCCGGGAACGGTCAAACTTGGAATCGATACAACATTTGTTTGGGCAGATTATTATGTGCTTTATAAAGAATCTCAGCGCCAGGAACAGCTCACAAAACAAATTGAAGCCAACCGCTTGACACTTAGTAAGCAATTACAAGAAGTAATAAAAGAACAGAAAAAGCGGACTGCTAAATCTCAATAATGATGCTAACATAGTACATTGTAAATCTTGATTTTTCGTATTAATTACATTATCTCTAACCTAAACTATGGAGGTTAGAGATGGCAGGACATTATTGGATAACCTTGGATGCCGCTGAGCGCGCAGCGCTGGAAGAAATCACAAGAACCGGTGTGCGGGCGGCAAAAACAGTACTCTACGCACGAGCCCTGCTGCTACTGGACAAGAATGCTGATTCCGTTAAAAGATGGACAGTCGCCTCTGTCGGCGAAGCTCTTGGCATGACCGCAAGAACACTGGAACATTTGAAGGAACGCTTTGTTAAATACGGACTGGATGCGGCATTGGAAAGAAAAAAGCCGGTTAAGCCATCTCGGAAATTAATATTTGCCGGTGATTTTGCTGCTCGCCTCACTCAATTAGCATGCTCCGAGGCACCGGCTGGCGTTCCCGCTGGACCGTTCGTCTATTGGCCGAAAAGCTGGTTGAATTATAGATTGTTCCTATGGTTTCAACGATGACAGTCTGCAATACATTAAAAAAAATGAACTTCGACCTCCCCTCAGCAAATACTGAAAAATCCCTCCGGACGAAAATGCGGAATTCATAGCCCGGATGGAAGACATACTGGATGTTTATCAACGACCTTACGATCCGCTGTATCCGGTTGTATGTATGGACTAGTGTCGCTCGGCGTAATTACCTGTACCACCTTTCAGGCTCGTAAATCATCCAACAAGGGTGGTTCAGGGATTTATGCCGAGCAGCCCAGCAAACAATTAATTGGCGAAGTGAAACCGCCGATTCCGGCAGCGCCAGGACATCCGGTACTTCAAGATGATGAATACGTTCGCAACGGCGTCGCGAAAATTTTCCTCGAAGTTGAACCTCTTGCCGGCATGCGCAATGTGAAAATAACCGAACGCCGAACCAAGGTTGATTGGGCACAGTATGTGCGTGAAATGCTTGATGAGCGTTATCCTGATGCACGAAAGGTTATTTTACAGAAAATTTAAATTATTGATTAAAGAGTGGGTTGAACTTGGTATTATGAATTCAAAATTACTAATGAAAACAAATGAACTAAAAAATCTAGAATTGAGTCTGTTTTAATTAACATTGAACAGCCCTGCCCCCTTCCGTGTCATGGACTCGTCGGGGGCTTCCAGCATTATTCAGGATATGGATAAATAAAGATTCACGCTCCGGGCATCATTATTAGACTCACAAGCAGCATTGGCTCATGGTGACAGGGCATGCGAACCACCGGATGTTCTGTTAAATCATTGGCCGGTTATTAATATTTTTGATACTGTTCCGCCGAATTAATTGGCCATGAACTTTAATACTGTCCGGCTGTTTACCGGTTTCCACCCACTGTTTGAGCATAAGAACAGCCTGACGGCCTATTTCAGCCGTCGGTTCACTGACAGTACTCAGTCCGAGACTGGCGGCAGACGGCCACGATAAGTCGTCATAAGATATCACAGACACATTATCCGGTATCCGCAGATTAAGCTTGCTACATATTTCGTAAAGCTTGGCAGCTCTCCAATCACGGGCGACAAAAAATGCCTCAGGACGGTTATCGGAACTTAGCCTCTGCATCAGCTTATTATCAATATCTGTATTTTCCCAAAAGATTATATTCTCTGCATTTATCTCAACATCATCCTCTGCCATGGCACCTTTGAGCCCGGCAAACATTTCCTTAAAGATAAAGCTGCCAGCAGGTCCGCTAAGCATTGCAATATTGCGGTGGCCATTGGTAAAAAGCTCCCGTCCTGCGATACGGCCGATTTCCCGGAAATCCACTTGAGTGCACGGCATCTTTTCAGCGACTTCCGAGTTTGCTACCACCAGGGGTATTCCATACCGCAACAGTAAATCGAGATTCACCATTTGAAAATTTTCGATAATTATGATACCCTGATATTCACCGCGGGTATAACGTTCAATCAATAGCTCAGTGGACAAATTCAGGTCCGCAAAAAAAAGTGCCATCTCGACCCCGATCGATTCAGCCATTGTGGATATGCCATCAAGAATACGTAAGTGTTCGGACGAGTGACTCAGCGCAAAATTAGAATTCTCAATTACCAGAATTCGACGTAATCCATGCTTGGCCCTGAAAGAAACGCGAGCGCCGCGGCCTCGTTCAATGCGGATATAGTCCATTGAGACTAATTCCCGAAAAATAGCTAAAAGAGCACCGCGACCGATTCCCAGCTCCCGGCACAACTTTCGTTCTGCCGGCAAAAAGCTATTCTCAGCCCAGGTGCCACTTTCGATGCGCTCTTTCAAAAAAATTAATGATCTTCTAGTGTTCTGATGCATAATCACACAAATTAACCATATTTGAATGAAAATTCAAATCATTTAAGAAAAACTCTTGACAAATTATATGATAAATGGTATAATTATGCCAATGGCATATTTTAAAAATAAAATAAGGGTTTAAAATGAAAATAATTGATGCACATAATCATCCCGACTGGCATGGTCATGACTTGAATAAATTCCTTGCCAATATGGATCGATACGGAATCGAAAAGACTTGGCTGCTAAACTGGGAATGCCCTGAACATGAATACAATTCAAGTTACAAGCATGTAGTCCCGGCTCCGCTGCTGGGTTCTCCTGCCGGACCTATCCCTTTCAGCAGATGTATATCTTATAAAGAGCGTGCGCCGGAACGCTTTGTTCTCGGTTACTGTCCTGATCCGCGTCTGCCTGATGCCTGTGCCAGACTCAAGGCTGCCCATGAGATTTACGGCGCAAAAATTTGCGGCGAACTAAAATGCCGGATGATGTATGACAGCCCCGATGCGATGCGATTGTTCCATCTTGCCGGGGAACTGAAAATGCCTGTGACATTCCATTTGCAATACACTTTTCAACAGAAATATACCGACACCTGGGATGAGTGGTGGGGAGGCACCATCGAAACTATCGAAAGAGTGCTGGCTGCCTGTCCGGAAACGATTTTCCTGGGACATGCGCCAGGTTTCTGGATTCACATCTCCAATGATGATCTATGGAAGCAGACCAATTATCCGCCGCAGGCAGCCAAAGTCATCGAAAGCGGAAAAGTTCCGGAACTGATGCGAAAATACCCTAACCTGTACTGTGACATGTCAGCCGGCTCCGGCTGTATGGCTTTACGGCGTGACCCGGAATTTGCAAAAAGATTTTTGACCGAATTCCAGGACCGGATTCTTTATGCACGTGACTATTTTGATAACATCCATCAGGATTTTATAAATGGCCTGGGATTAACAATCGAAGTGTTGAATAAGATTTATCACGCTAACGCTGAAAAATTAATCAAGGAATAAGAAAATGAGTGAAATATTAGCAATCAATGGCGGAGCAAAAGCTGTATCGGCATTACCCGGACGGTTCCATTTCGGCAAAGAAGAAAAGGCCGCGGTTGACGCACTTTTCGACGATGCAATAAAAACCGGTAATGCTCCAGGGTACAATGGCCCTGAAGAGGAAGCATTCTGTAAAGAATTCGCCGAATTCATGGGCGCAAAATATGCGGACGGCACCAATGGCGGCACCAACTCGGTATATGTGGCGTTAAAAGCATTGAATCTTCCGCCCTTTTCAGAAGTGATTGTCGGCTGCATAACTGACCCGGGCGGCATAATGCCGATTGTGATTAATAACTGCATACCGGTGCCGGCCGATACGGCCCCGGGCTCATTCAACACCGGGGCAAAAGAAATTGAAGCTCGCATCACAGAACGTACCAGTGCGATTCTGCTTGCTCATATCGGCGGCGAACCTGCCGACATGACAGCTATTATGAAAGTCGCTGAAAAATACAATCTGCCGGTAGTCGAAGACTGTGCACAGTCGCACATGGCCCGAATCAATGGCAAAAATGTCGGAACCTTTGGCCGTTACGGCGCCTTTTCGTTAATGTTCGGCAAGCATATGTGCACTGGCGGACAGGGCGGTGCGGTAATTTGTAATAATGAAGATGATTACTGGAACGAACGACGGGCCGCTGACCGCGGCAAACCGTTCAATCTGCCGGCCGGTTCGACCAACTGCATTCCTGCACTCAGTTGCAATATGGACGAATTCCATGCCGCTGTAGGCCGGGTGCAGTTGAAAAAACTGCCGGATATTGTTGCGCGGCGAAAAGAAGTTGTCGACACATTAAAAGACCAATTTATGGGGAACTCCAAATCTGTCTCTATCCCGAATATCAAGGAAGGCTTTGATCACTGTTACTGGTGGTGGCGTCTGAAGTTCAATGCAGAGGCGGTGAATTGTACAAAGGATGAATTCTGTGCTGCGTTAGTCGCTGAAGGGGTAAATGTAATCCCAAATTACACAGGCGCATTGCCTGCCCAAATGGACTGGTTTAAAAACCGTGCCCAATGCCATCCATGGAATAATCCGCTCTATAAGGGCGATGCACATAAAGAATATCCGACTCCCAACTGCGACCAGGCGATCAAAGAGCATTTCATTCTATTCCTTTTTGAAAGTTTCGGCGAAAAAGAAATCAATATGCTAGTAAAGGCGTTCAAAAAAGTTGAAGCTCATTACTCTAAATAAATGCATCAGGAAAACGCGGTATTGCCTATATAGAGTTGTCATAAAACCAAAATGCTGTTAAAGGGGGTGGAACCTTGAACCGTCAAGGTTAACGCTGCTTAGCACAGCCGGATGAAGACGTGATTCATCGGCGGAACGGGGAGCCTTTCCCGGCTAAAATGGCGGGTATACACGTTCGACTCCAGCGGCCGGTACCTGGGCGTCCGACTACAAATATGCTCATCAGGATGTTGCTGGAAATTTACTTTTTTCGGCAACAAGCCCTTCGAGCCGCAAACCAAGGACTCTCCACTCCGGGTCGGAATAACCTTTGACTTTAAGTTGCGAATCAAATAAAGTAATGGCCGGCTCGGGGCGTTTTTGTTCCAAGCATATATCTGAATAGCGCATCAGCATCTCAACATTTTCCGGAACGGCTTTGAGTTTGGGGTTTCGGAAGTATTTTTCAATCAATTCCGCCGTCTGGTTTTTATCATTGAGCCGGTCCATGTAAACTTCCACCAGCAGCAGATACGGCGCCGGATCAAACGGTTTACGCGCCAGTATTTCATCCAAAGCGGCAATTGCCTCCGGATATTTTTCCTGTTCAATCATCCCCTTGACCGGCGCGATTTTTTCCGGAGCCTTTTTGAGATACTCCAGCGGCGTATAAACAAAATTACCGCAAAACGTTCCGATCTTCGGCGTAAAAAAAGATGCGAAACATAACCCGGCGAGGGTTCCGAATGCCCACGCCGCTAACACGCCGACAATGTTTACTGTACTCATAGCCCAAACAGCCGCAGCCGCAAAGCAGACGCCGATAACTGACAGTGTAATATTTCTTTGATCCATAATTCTTATTATTATTTCCGGCTTTTTTTGACTTAGGAACTGTTTTAAAATAATCTCTACATCTTCGCGATTCTCCAGAATGCTTTTGTGTTTGCCGGTCCGTTACATACCTTCAGGTATGCGCCTCTCCGGCAATTCACAAAATTACCTCTGGATATTTCACGAAACTTGTAAACTTTATTTTTGAACAACTCCTTATCCGATCTTTTCCAGTTTATCAATCAATGCTCCCAGCCGCAAGGTCAGCACTTTTTTCTCCGGCACGGAATAGTCCGCACACCTTAATTCAGACTCAAATAAAGCAATTGCAGCTTCCTGACGGTTTTGTTCCAGGCAAATATCCGAATAACGCATCAGCATCTCGACGTTTTCGGGGGATGCTAACGTTCTCGAATCTAATATCCGTGTTTGAAAATACTTTTCGACTAGTTCCGCAACCTTATTTTTATCATGCAGTCTGTCCATATAGATTTCCACCAGCAGCAGAGATGATTGAATGTCGCATGGTTTGCGCACCAGTATCTCATTTAATGTCGCAATTGCCTCCGGATACTTCTCCTGCGCAATCAACCCTTTGACCACTGCTATTTTTTCCGGTGGCTCCTTCAGATAGCGCAATGGGAAATATAAGAAATTAATAAATCCGTCACCAATTCTCGGCACATAAATATAAGCTACACAAAACGCCGCAAAAAGAGCCCATACCGCTGCAATCACTGCTCCGCCAATCGCGGATGCATACGCGGCGAACATGCTGCTCTGGGTTCTGGCTATTCCGGCAATTGAAGCAATACTCTTATATGCACAGAAAAGGCCGACGATGCAGACCGCAACTTTTTTCTTATCCATAAAAAACCATCTCAAATTAGCATTTTCTCTTTTTTAATATACATTTCTATTATGATAATAATATTGAATAATTTCTAAAAATCACGGAGAAACATCATGAGCAGCGGACGCCTGGCGGAATTTAACAGAAAAACTAAAGAGACCGATATCAAAATAAAAATCAACCTTGACGGCTCCGGCAAAAGCTCGATCAGCACCGGCATCCCGTTCATGGATCACATGCTGGAACTTTTTTCCAAACATGGCTTCTTTGACCTTACCATCAAAGCTAAAGGCGATATTGAGGTGGATTATCACCACACCATGGAAGACCTGGGCCTGGCGCTCGGCGAAGCCATCGCGAAAGCGCTCGGCGACAAAGCCGGTATCCGCCGCTACGGATCCTGCCTGCTGCCGATGGATGAAGCGCTGGCACAGGTAGCCCTTGACCTTTCAGGCCGCCCCTATCTGGTTTATGACGTAATCCCCCCTGCCCCGATGATTAAAGATATGGACAGCGCACTGTTCCATGAATTCTTCCAGGCGCTGGCGGTAAAATCCGGCATGAATCTGCATATTCAGTTGCAGAAAGGGGAAGAAGTTCACCATGCGTTTGAAGCTATTTTCAAGGCGCTGGCCAAGGCGCTGGATCAGGCAGTAAAAATCGATCCGCGCGTAAAAGGTGTCCTTTCCACCAAAGGTATGCTCTAAATCCTTCATTTTTTTAAATAATTTTGTTTTTCAGGTTTGATTTTTGTAAAGAATACGGTATTTTAAGCCTTGTTTTACGAGCGAGTGTAGCTCAGTGGTAGAGCCTCACGTTGCCAACGTGATTGTCGACGGTTCGAATCCGTTCACTCGCTCCAATTTTTTTGCCCGCATTTTAGATTGCTTTAATCTCAGACTTGCCTGTTCATCACTCTATAAAGAATACCCCATATTACTTTATTGTTTTTTATCATAAAAAAATAATTTACACTAGGCAGCCGTCCTGGAAAATTTTAAAAATAACTTTGTAAATTTACAAAGAAGGAGAAGTTATAATTAATATTCTCTATGTTCATCAAGCGCAACCGGATTCCAAAATGGGTATCCATACCATGCATCCATAGTTCCTGTAACTGGCCCCATGACCGGAGACACAAAACTGATAATTGGCCAAATATTACTTACAATCTTTCCTGCCGCCATCGAGGCAAGCGGATTAAACAGGAATAAAATCGTATTCGTTAAAATATCAGGAGCAAGATTAATTGGGAAAAGCAATATTTCTGCGGTTCTATTATTATCGTTCTTATTTTTAATGTCGTCAACAATGGAGTAGCCGGACACCAGCCATTTTCCATCTTTGTTTGTCATCGTCAACGTCTCGATTGCCGATTTCTTATTCACAAATGAGGTCACGAATTCGATAATGGCGTACTGCCCGTCAGGCACACCGGGCAAGGAAGTCTTGCAAGATGTACTTTTCACCCTTCTCGAGGCTAGATTGCCTACCATAGACCTGACTGCTTGAGTTGAGAGTTTCCACTTCTCCTGTTTAATTCCATTCCTGAAGTATTCGGCACTTTCATTCCAACTTTCCCCATATTTCCCTTCATCCACGATACGAAGCCACTTCTCAGCGGCCAGTACCGCAGCTTTTTCCATATCTGGCTGTTCTGCCATGCCAGACACGGAAACAAGCATCAGACCGGCAACTGCACAATATATGATTTTTCTAATCATTTTTCCGTCTCTACGCTTTATTCTAACATTCACTTTACTATATGCTATGCCTCTTTCGACGATGTCAAAATTAACTCTCAATAACTATACTTCATAATGACAAAGAGACAAACATAGCCCACAACACACACATTCCAAGGCTCACCAACCATTCGGATGAATCGCATTGGTTACTGATGCGTTTTTTCTCTAAAATAAACCGGTTTTATCTTGCAGATTGAATTATTCTGAATTAGCTTATTACTCCTTTTTTAAATATACTAAAACTTACTCAGGGATTAATATAAAATGGAACTGCGGGAAATACTGAAGATACTTCAACTTGAGGACACATACTTAGCCGCCATTGAACCGAACTGGGACCAGTCGGAAGCTTCTTTTCCGGCGGAAATACCGGAATTCCTTACACCTGCTGGCTATCGGAAGAAATTTGAATGCACCGGACTCGATGCTTCGCTGCTACCGGTGCTCGATGACATCTCCGCGAAAATAGTCAACAATCCGGCGCTGCTGCATCTGGCCTGGCATTGCTATCAGAGCCAGTTTATTTACCCGAATCCGTCTTTCGCCAAATGGCCATGGTTTGAAAATATTCTCGGCGAAAACTGCACCGTCTTTTATCTGCTGGTATTGATTGCGGCATTACCGCTGACCATCAGGAAATATCAGGAGCTGGGCATCCCTGAAGAATATGCCGAAGCGATCTGCGCCAGGGCGGGCGGCTATTATGCCACTTATAAAGCAGGCTATAACCATCACGGCATCAACCCCAGGCAGCTTTACTGGGCCAGACATTATACTGACGCGCAAATATTCCGGATTGGCAGATTCGAATACTGGCCGATGAAGATTGCCGGAAAATACCCGTTTGAAGCTTATAAAAATAATCTAACCGGGAAAATCCTGACACTCAGGACTGACGGTCCGGCTTATAATCAGGAAGGCTATTGCCTCAGCCGCGATGAAAACCAGTCCATCGCAGCGTTTACCGGCAAATATGAAAAAACCGATGAATATGTAATCGGCACCCCGATAAATCCGGAAGGGACAGCCGCCGCGTTAACAGTCAATCTTGATCTGAAGGAATGGACTCTGGTGCTCGGCAGTGATGACACCGTACTGGACATCCATATTCCTGAAGGCGGCAAGATGACACTGGAAGTATGCGGACAGTCATTTAAAGATGCTTTAAAATTCTTTGAGCAATACTTTCCGCAAACAAAGATATCCGCATTCGCCTGCTGTTCCTGGATTTTTTATCCTCTATACGAAAAACTCATGCCGGAATCGAATCTGGCGGCTTTAATGCGGGAGCTTTATCTGGTGCCGTGGCCTTCCGGCGGTACTGACGGCTTTTATTTTCTCTTCGGCCGTGATTATGACAAGCAGACAACTTATCCGCGCGACACCTCCGTCCGCCGGGCAATGCTGGATGAACTGGAGTCCGGCGGAAACCTGCGTTCGGGAGGAATGTTCTTCCTCGCCGAACACATCAATCTTTTCGGACAGAGACCATACCGCAACTTGCTCAAAGTAGAAGACCTTAATGCGCTGGCAGTCTAATCCCGGGTTGCGAGATTGTAATATGCCCTTCTGATTATGCTATTAACCACCGCGTAACATGCCTGCTACGCGGCATATCGATCAAATTCCCTGATCAATCATAGCGTCCGCAACTTTCTTGAATCCGGCGATATTGGCCCCGACGACATAGTTGCCGGGTACGCCATACTCTTCAGCGGCTTCCATACTGACACGGTGAATATTAATCATGATATTGTGCAGCCGCGTGTCCACTTCTTCGGCAGACCAGTTCAGGCGCATAGCATTCTGACTCATTTCAAGTCCGGAAGTAGCCACACCGCCGGCGTTGGCGGCCTTCCCCGGACCAAAGAGCACTTTGTTTTCCAGGAAGCACTGCACCGCCTCAAGGGTGGACGGCATATTGGCACCTTCAGAAACGCAGAAACAACCGTTTTTAACCAGTGTTTTCGCATCTTCGCCATCGATTTCATTCTGGGTTGCGCTGGGCAAGGCAATATCCGCCTTGATCAAACGCCACGGACGACAGCTTTCACAATATTTTGCATCTTTAAAGGTCTGCACATATTCCTTGATTCTGCCGCGATGAACATTTTTCAACTCCATGAGATAGGCCAGTTTCTCACGACAAATACCATCTTCATCAATAATCGTGCCATCCGAGTCGGAGACCGAGACAACTTTTCCGCCAAGTTGAGTTACTTTCTGAATCGTGTACTGGGCGACATTGCCTGATCCTGAAACCAGCACAGTCTTGCCATCGAAGCTCTCGCCTCTGGTCTTTAACATTTCAGCGGCAAAATAAGTATTGCCGTAACCGGTCGCTTCCGGCCTGATCAGGCTGCCACTCCAATTAAGGCTTTTGCCGGTAAGTACGCTTTCATGTGCATTTACAATTCTCTTATACTGCCCGAACAGGTAGCCTATTTCTCTGCCGCCGACACCGATATCACCGGCCGGCACATCAGTGTCTGCACCAATATGGCGATAAAGTTCGCGCATGAAATTCTGACAGAACCGCATTACTTCGATATCGGATTTACCCTTCGGATCAAAGTCGCTGCCACCTTTTCCGCCGCCCATAGGCAGCGTGGTAAGACTGTTTTTGAAGATCTGCTCAAATCCGAGAAATTTCAGAATGCTGAGATTAACGGAGGGATGAAACCTCAAACCGCCCTTGTAGGGTCCGATCGCGCTGTTGAATTGTACGCGATAACCATGATTTATTTGAATTTGTCCTTTATCATCAATCCATGGGACCTGGAATATTATCGTTCTTTCCGGAAGTACAATTCGCTCGAGAATACGATGTTTCTCGTATTTATTCTCACAATTCAGGATAAGACTGAGCGAGTCAAACACTTCAATTACACTCTGAATAAACTCCTTTTCCCACGGATTTTTCTGTTTCTGTTCGTCCAATACTTTTTGCGCGTACTGATTCATTAAGCCCCCTTATTTTTTATGGTTAAGAAATGATTGCTCATATGTCATCCACATTAAATATACTCTATACGGCGGAAAATTTAACATAGATTGCAATTTTTTTTGAGAATTGGTTCGTATTCCGGCCGATACCGGGGTGTCAAAGGCCTTGAAGAGTGCGAATCCAAACTCGAAAGATCGCAATCCCGCTCGTCTATTTTTAACCAAACTTTCGCAGGTAGAAAATAGACATGTTGATAATCAAACTACTTAACACTAAAACAGGCACAGCACCGCTTTCACATCTTTTTAAAAATTGCACTCCTGACCGGCAATGTCTTCACATCTATTCCCAGCAGCGAGTAAATGCTGCACAGCTGTTCGTCAAATCATAAAAAGCACAAGTGTGCGGTTCAAGGTGAACAGGCCTTGTTCGCGTTCGCGCAAATGCGCCTCAAGCGCATCGCTGTATAGCCGCAACTTGTCGCAGACCCGGTTGAACTATTTTCTCCGAGCACTTCATTCAGCGCGATGTTTTTGGCCCAGGATAACAGGGCATTTTCGCTGTCTGGGTCGAGCAGGCGGTTGAATAAGCTGATTTTGATCGAGTTGATTTGCCGGGAACTGAACTTGCGCTCTTTCAGACCTGGACGTATCCTTAATAAATTTTATAAATTATACTGCATGACAATTTTTTTAGCCTGCGGAAGTTGGGGAATGAAATATTTTTTATTGCTTTCCGCTTTCCGCTTTCCGTTTTTTGAATGTTTACAAAGAATGTTTATAAAAAAAATAGGGATTTTATTTTAGCGTACTATTGACATTTAAAAAATATCATATACTATACTTGTATTATAAACAATAATAACGGTGAGGTTATGAATTTTTCCACAAAAACACGTTACGGGTTGAGGATATTGATTCAACTGG
Source organism: uncultured Lentisphaeria bacterium (assembly GCA_903863035.1). GTDB lineage: Bacteria > Verrucomicrobiota > Lentisphaeria > Victivallales > Victivallaceae > CAIPAT01. The sequence goes on along the minus strand of CAIPAT010000246.1, from coordinate 24,192 downwards.
CGGAATGTTATGGTGAAAATGTCGCGGTGAAGGGCAAGGATATTGCAGCTGAACAAAACTTTACGGAGGCTTATCTGGAGCAGATAATGATCAAGCTGAAGGAAGCGGGCTTTGTCCGTACTGAACGCGGCTGCAACGGAGGATATATACTTGCCAAGTCGCCGGATAAAGTCACGATTCTGGATGTAATTGAGTTGTTTGAGGGCAGACTTGATCTGGTACGGTGTAAAGACGAAAAAAAGATATGTCCAAGAATACTTCAGTGTAAAACCACCAGAGTATGGAAAAAACTTTCCGATATATTCAGAGGCGAAACAGCTAAGTTGACTTTAACTAAAATACTTGAAATGAACAAACAGGAATTGGAGTATATGATATGAAAATTTATAAGAATATAGCTGAAGCAGTCGGCAATACCCCGATGGTAAAATATCTGGGTGCTCCGGAATTGGATGCGGAAATCCTGGTAAAACTGGAATTCTACAATCCGACGTCGAGCATTAAAGACCGTATCGCGGTAAGCATGGTAGACTATGCTGAAGAAAAAGGTCTTTTAAAACCCGGCGGCGTGATTATTGAACCGACCAGCGGCAATACCGGGCTAGGCCTGGCGATGGTTGCCGCCGCTCGCGGCTACAAGCTGATAATTGTCATGCCCGAATCAATGTCGCTGGAACGCCGCATTCTGCTACTGCACCTCGGCGCAAAACTGGTGCTTTCTCCTGGTGCTGAAGGTATGGCCGGAGCGGTCAGAAAGGCGGAGGAACTGCTGAGTGAGACTCCTGGCGCTTATATGCCTCAACAATTCAACAACCCCGCCAATGTCGAAGCGCATTTTAAACATACCGGCCTTGAAATCTGGCAGGAAACCGATGGCAAGGTCGATATTTTTGTTGCCGGGGTCGGTACCGGCGGCACTTTGACCGGAATCGGTCATTACCTGAAACAGCAAAATCCGAATGTTAAAATTATCGCGGTCGAACCGGATAAATCTGCAGTGCTTTCCGGAGACGCTCCGGGCCGGCACGCTATCCAGGGGATCGGCGCCGGATTTGTGCCATCGATTCTGGACTTGAATGTGATTGATGAAGTCATCAAGATATCTGACGAAGCATCAATTGACGCCGCCAGAGACGCCGCCATGAAAAAAGGCATTCTCTGCGGAATCAGTTCCGGAGCCGCTGCCGCGGCGGCGATAATTCTGGCGAAAAGGCCGGAAAATCGTGGTAAAACTATTGTTACAATCTTCCCAGATACGGCTGAACGTTATTTGTCAGCCGGATTATTTCAAAAAATAGGAGCTTAATAATTATGTCCAAACAAGGAGTTTCAACAATCTCGATTCATGCAGGTCAACAGGCTGATCCAACCACCGGGGCCTGCGCGGTTCCGATTTATCAGACTGCAAGTTATGTCTTTAAATCCTCCGAACATGCGGCCAATCTTTTTGCGCTGAAGGAATTCGGCAATATTTATACTCGTCTGATGAATCCGACGACCGATATTCTGGAAAAAAGGCTTGCCGCACTTGAAGGCGGCACCGGAGCACTGGCAACTTCCAGCGGCATGGCGGCGATTTTCCTGGCGATTACCAACATTGCCCAGGCCGGCGATCATATCATCAGTTCGTCATCGCTATACGGCGGAACTCAAACCCTGTTTACCTACACGCTGCCCCGCTTCGGAATCGAAGTTACTTTTGTTGATGAATTGACTCCGGCCAGCATCCGCAAAAATGTCAAAGCCAACACCAAACTGGTATACGGCGAAACCATCGGCAATCCTAAAGGCGATGTTCCTGACTTGAAAGTGGTAGCCGATGCTGCACATTCATTCGGACTACCGGTATTCCTGGACAATACCTTCGCCCCCGTGCTCTGCCGCCCGTTTGAACACGGCGTGGACGTGATCGTCTATTCCTGCACCAAGTGGATCGGCGGTCACGGCACGACTATCGGCGGCGCCATTATTGACAGCGGCAAGTTCGACTGGTCAAGCGGTCGCTTCCCCGAATTCACCACTCCTGACCCCAGCTATCACGGCATCGTATACTGGGATGCGTTGAAAAATGTTCCCGGCGCCGGCAATATCGCCTTTATCATCAAGGCAAGGGTGCAGGGAATGAGAAACATCGGCCCATGCCCGAGCCCGATCAGCGAATTTCTGCTGCTGCAAGGCGTGGAAACGCTGCCGTTGCGGATGAAAGCACATTGCACCAACGCATTGGCGCTGGCGAAATATCTCAAGAATCATCCGCTGGTCAACTGGGTCAATTACCTGGGACTGGAAGATCACCCGTCGCACCAGATTGCGCAGAACTATCTGAAAGGCGGCTTCGGTTCGGTATTCGGTTTCGGAATCAAAGGCGGCGCGGACGCTGCTGTGAAATTCATCGATTCAGTCAAGCTGGCCAAACATCTGGCGAACGTCGGCGATGCCAAAACTCTGGTGATTCATCCATGGTCAACAACTCATCAGCAACTTACTGATGACTTCAAAACCGCGGCTGGAATCAATCCGGAATTTGTCCGGGTTTCGGTAGGCATAGAAGACATTGAAGACATCATGGCTGACTTCGATCAGGCACTAGAGGCCGGACGCTAAACAGTCCGTTTTACTGAATATGCGCAGAATATATCTGGATTACAACTCCACTACGCCGCTGCATCCGGGCGTGCTGGAAGAGATGATGCCGTTTTTTACTACAAAATTCGGCAATCCGTCCAGTCTGCACTTTTTCGGACGGGAAACGGCGGCGGCATTGGACTTGGCAAGATGCCGTGCCGGAAAGTTGATCGGGGCCGATGTTGATGAAATTATTTTCACCAGCGGCGGCACTGAATCTAACAATCTGGCGCTTGCAGGAATTGCCCGGCGTCTGAAAACAACCCGGAACCACATTATTACTACGTCAGTCGAACACAGTTCAGTATATGACCAGTGCGTCCGGCTGGAGAGAGAAGGATTCAAAGTAACTTATCTACCGGTAACACGGCAGGGTGAAATATCGCTGAATGACCTGGAACAGGCGGTAAATGAGCGCACTGCGCTGATTTCGCTGATTCTGGCGAATAACGAGAGCGGAACGATCATGAACACTAATGCCGTCCGCGAAATCGCCAGAGAAACTGGAGCTCTGCTGCATTATGACGCAGTTCAGGCAGTCGGCAAAATCCCGGTCAACGTCATTGAGCTCGGCGCGGATCTGCTCTCTTTCTCCGGACACAAAATCTACGGACCGAAAGGCTCCGGCGTACTTTTTCTGCGGCGCGGTGTCGCACTGCAATCAACCTTCATCGGCGGCGAACAGGAGAACACCAGACGTTCAGGCACGCACAACGTCCCGGCAATCACCGGTATGGGCAAAGCCTGCGAGCTGGCGGAGGAGGAACTTGACGAATATGGTAAACATTGCGCCAGACTGCGCGACCGCCTGCAAAGCGGCATCTTGAAAATACCTGATACCATCATTAACGGCTGTCTGGACCGGCGCATCCCCAACACGCTTAACGCATCCTTTCCCGGTCATTACGGCAGCAACCTGGCGGTCAAGCTGGATCTGGCCGGCATCGCGGTTTCCACCGGCTCCGCCTGCAGCACCGGACGGAATGAAGAATCGCGGGTTTTAAAGAATATGGGTCTGAGCAGCCGTGAGCTGCTGGGAGCTCTGCGCTTTTCAGTCGGCAGACATACCACGGAAAAAGAAATCGATTATACAGTTAAAAAGCTTGCAGAAATAGTTTCCGCGGAAAATAGTATAGGGAAGAAATTAAATATCGTAAACTTGGACAAGCTTTAACCGGAGTTGAAATATGAGCGCTGAATATCAGAAAGAGATGATCGAGCGGATCAATCTTCTGCGCAAAGAAAGAAATGCCGTTATCCTGGCGCATAATTATGTGCTTGGCGAAGTTCAGGACATCGCCGATTTCGTGGGCGATTCGCTGGAATTGAGTATCAAAGCCAAAAACACCGACTGTAATGTCATTGTGTTCTGCGGAGTGAAATTCATGGCGGAAACCGCCAAGATACTGTCGCCCGGCAAAACTGTGCTGCATCCGGTGCCGGCTTCAGGCTGTCCGATGGCGGACATGGCGGACGCTGACAAATTGAGAAAACTCAAAGCGCTGCATCCCGGCGCCGTTACAGTATGCTACGTCAACAGTACCGCCGAGGTAAAAACTGAAGTGGACATCTGTTGTACTTCCGCCAACGCCGCCAAAATCGTGGCGGCAATCCCTGTTGACAAAGAAGTTATTTTCCTGCCGGATAAAAATCTAGGGGCGAATGTTTCAATCACCTTGAACCGCCCGATGATCCTGTGGCCTGGCTTCTGCCCCACCCACATGCGGATTACGGCAGAAATGATCAAACGTAAAAAAAATGAATTCCCGGATGCTTTCGTGATCGTCCATCCGGAATGCACTCCGGACGTAGTCGCACTGGCCGATAAATACCTGAGCACCGGCGGCATGCTGCGTTTCGCCAGCGAAACTAAACATAAAAAGATTATCGTCGGCACTGAACAGGGCATCATCCACCGCCTGCAGCGCGAAAACCCGGACAAAATGTTCATCCCGGTATCGGAACAGGCGGTATGCCCGAACATGAAGATGATTGAACTCAGTGATGTGCTGAACTCGCTGGAGAAAATGCAGTACGAAATTATTCTCGATCCCGACACTATTGCCAAAGCAGCGGCCCCGATCATTAAAATGATCGAAGCCGGATCGTAAGGCGGACTATGTCCGCAGAAGTCAGAAGTCAGAAGTCAGAAGTCAGAAGTCAGAAGTCAGAAGTCAGAAGTCAGAATAAATCCTGAAAACTAAAGACAGAAAAATAGAAGTCAGAATGAAATCAGTTTTAATGGAGTGTTATGCTCAGTCATAACCGGGTTTTTCTGATTCAGAATTGAACTCCAGCGGAGCGACATATTAATAACAGTAGACAGAATAAAAGGCGGAAATTCAGGAGCGGAATATTTTTTACAGAACCGAACAGGAATTAGGAATGTTTTGATTGATTTTAAGTTTTACATTCTGACTCCTGACTTCCGGATTTTAAATATAATTACATTGTTTTAGGATATAATTTATGAAATCTAAAGGGCGTCTGGTTGCCGCGATCAGCGGCGGGGTTGATTCTTCAGTGGCCGCGGCCATCTGCCTGGAAGAAGGCTATGAAGTAATCGGCGTAACCCTGAAACTGAAAGACTGCGACGATTCCAGGGAACGGCGGAAAGCCTGCTGCGGCGCGGATGACTTCATCCACGCCCGGCTGGCGGCGGCAAAACTCGGCATACCCCATTATTTCCTCGATCTCAAAGAGAATTTTGCCCGCGACGTCCTTACTTACGCCTGGAATGAATACCGCATCGGACGCACCCCGAATCCCTGCGTAATGTGCAACTTCCACCTGAAATTCGGTGCGCTGGCCGAATATGCTGCCGGACTCGGTGCGGAAGGTCTCATCACCGGCCATTATGCTGAGCTGGAACGCTGCGCCGGCGGGCAGGTACATCTGCGCCATGCCGCTGATGACGAAAAAGACCAGGTTTATTTTCTGGCTATGCTGACGCGGCAGCAACTGTCGTTCTGCCGTTTCCCGCTCGGCAGTATGACCAAGCCGCAGGTCAGGGAAAAAGCCGCGTCGCTGGGCCTGAGCAATGCCTGGAAAGCTGAAAGCCAGGATGCCTGTTTCGGCTATAAAGGCGAGAATTTCTCGCGGACGCTGGCTGAATATTTTGAAGCTGAAATGCCCGCAGGAGAAGTCGTTACCGAAGACGGCAAAGTCGTCGGACATCACAACGGCATTCATAATTATACCATCGGACAGCGCAAAGGACTGGGCATCGCTCTGGGCAGCCCGGCTTATGTGAAAGCGATTGACGCTGAGCACAACAGGATAATTTTAACCACCACCCCCGACCATCTGAAAGCCGTATGCCTGGAAACCGGCAAACCCAACTGGTTGATGGACATGCCGGAAGAGTTTGACTGCGAAGCCCAGATCCGTTACAATCAAACGCCGGTTCCCGCGCATGTGACCAGGCTGGGCGGCGATAAAACCATAGTGACTTTCAAGTCTTCCGTTTCCGCCCCCGCCCCCGGCCAGCTGGCCGGCTTCTACGACGAGCGTCTGGTGCTGGGCAGCGCCTTCATTGATAAAATCATTCAATAGTTCCATAGATAGAACAGGACAAACTGCTTGAATGCCTCCGATTTAATTATACTATGAAGATATGAAGAACGAAAAGGCCTTACAGCTCAATGGCGGAACTATAGAAATTATTAAAAAGCTCAGCCTCAGCACAATATTCGGGATTTGCACCATGCTGATCGGGTGCTGACAGTTTTATTTGCTGGCGCTTCAACCACTGTTTCGATTCCTGATTATGGGAAAAAAATCTATGGATTATTTTCTCCCTGTCATCACCCTGCCGGTGAATATTTCAGGTTGCGTGGCCGCGTACTTTGGGTTCCGCCTCATAAAAGAGAAAAACAAGAAGAATATCAAGGAAAGTGTTGGTGCTCTAGCTATTCTGGCAGTTTTACTGTTGAGCGTGTTTTCGCATCGATTATGCCGAATAATATCGGTGACCGGAATGTTAAGCATGGTTTTATGCTATCTTTGCTTCAGTCATCCCGGTCTATAATTCTCATAAGCCGGTTTCTGATGTTCCGTGCTGGATACTTAAAAGTGATTTGACAGATTTGTCTGCAACTATATCATCAGAACTATATTCCTGAACAAAGTTGAAATGCTCATTTTTTAACAGTATTGTATTTCGCATAGTGTGAAATGCCTATTCTCTCATTTTTTACAAAACAGTCGAAAAAGAGGAGGAATGAAAAGACACAGATGAACGTATTTTCCAAAAAGTAGATTTCGGTTTACTGGACTCCATTGCAGGCAGTTTTTCAGAGTCTCATCAAAATAATTATGACCGCCGGTCGAATTCATAATTGCTTACTGTTCGGCAGGCATGTTCAAAAAGAGAAAGGTTCAGAAGATGAAGCAAAAATATTTTTACGGGGCTATCGCGGCGGCATTGTTGTTCACAATAACGATCCAAGCCGGGGAGAACAGCGAACGCGGAAACCTGGATACACTGGTACCTGAAGCTAAAGATTTCAAAGTAGTTTACAGTTTGAATCCCACCGCTCCGGTCGCTACTGATAACGGAAAAGGTATAACTTACGCCATTGACAAAAGCAAGGAGCTTACCGGTCCAGTCAAACGGATTGCCTATTTTCTCAGTCTTACCAAAAAAGACGGCGGAAACGACTATATATTTGTCACGATGGATGCATTTACCCAGGATATCGGCAAAATCGGGGTTCCAACTAAGAATTCAGGCTCCCGTTTTCAAACCATGATTGACAACATGACAGTCAAATCCAACGTCGCCGGTGTTGCTGCCGGAGATTTCGCCACCGGAGGCAATATTGAATTCTGGGACTGCAACTACTCTCAATCCAATGCAGCCAGGATACCGAACGCCGATAGCAGTAAATTCGACTTCGGCGATCGCGTGGAAACCGGCAAATCACCCGGATACGGCTCCATGCAGGTACACAACTATGCTCAGAAGCAGACACTGTTCGCGTTTAACAACTGGACTGCCGGCAATAAATGCGATCTCGGCATCGGTAACAGTTCCGGAGCCCAGCCTGACTGGACTTTCAGTAACAACACTCAGAATTACACCGATGGCATCCTGCTGGTGCTGATCGAATCCGGTACACCTCCGCCGCCCAAACCAGCATTCCAGGCCACGGAACAAGCACCAACTCCGGAACAGCCGGTACTGGCTAGAGTTCCAATCAAAACCACTCCTGAACAAGTGTTGCCGGAAGCGAAAAATCTAAAATTGGTCTACAGCCTTGATCCGACAGCGCCGAAACCGACCGACGGCAACCTTGGAATCACCTACACGGTGGACAAGAGCAAGGAAATCACCGGTAAGATCAAACGGATTACCTACTTCCTCGCACTGGCCCGGAAAGACGGCGGCGAAGATTATATCTTCGTCAGCACTGACGCTTTCACCCAGGATATCGGTAAAATTGGCGTTCCAACACAGAAATCCGGTGCTTTCTTCCAGGACAAGCTCAGCAATGTAACCGTCAAATCCAATGTGGCTGGAATAGAAAACGGAACCTTTGCCGACGACTGCAATATTGAATTCTGGTGCTGCGATTACGGCAAGGAGAACAAGAACAATGTTCCCAATGCCGAAGCGGGAAAATATGACACCGGCGACACTGCCGGAGATCCCGCTGCGGCAGGATACGGCTCCATGCAGTTTCATAACAACGCAAAGAAACAAACACTGTTCGCCTTTAACAACTGGCGGTCAGGAAGCAAATGCGACCTGGGCATCGGCAACAACCCTGCCGGAGAACCAGACTGGACTTTCCGCGGAAACGGCGGAAGTTATACAGGCGGAGTGCTTCAAGTAATGGTCGAGACTGAATAAACGAAGAAAGATGATCATGTGCGGGTTCCTTGCGTATTATACGGGTAACCCGCATCTTTTCTCTACAGTTCCAGGATTGTCACTTTCAGACAGGTGCTGATTTGTTCGCCGGGGGCGATCTCGCGCAGCGTACCGTGTTCGCGTTCGGCGTTCTGGCCTTCGGGATGACAATTGGCCGGCTCGAAACCTACCACATATTCCCCCTGCCCCATCTGTTTCCACTGGACAAAATACGGCAGTTCGGCAGTTCGGTATTCGAGTTTAAAGGCCAGCTTCAATGCTGGATTCTTCAGAGAGACACTGGCGAAGCCGTCATTGGCCGGGGTGATTTCATGGTAAAAGACCTGTTCCGCATAACCGGGCTGCGGCGGTTCGATCTTATGCCAGTCCTTGATTCCGAGCGCGGCAGTGCCGTCGCGGGGAACCACATCATGGCTGTCAGCTTCGATAAATGCGTTTTCATCCAGCAGCGGGAAACCAAGGTTCATATGGTAAAGCAGCATCAGCGGGGATGTCGCGAAACCATGATTTTCAATGACATCTTCAATGATTATCGAATTCTGCCCCATCACTGAAGATATCTTCCTTTTCAGGTGCAGATTCTCAAAAAATACCGCAGTCTGGCGGACCCAGCCGCTGATGGACTGAACATATTTGCCGTCAATCCACTGCTTTTCAACCGTGACCTCTTCACCGGGAATATGCGAAAGACGTCCATGCAGGCCGTGGGTTTCAACGCCGACCGTATCCGGTCCGCCGACATTCCTGAGGCCGCAGCCGGTAAGCAGACCGCCGCCCCAGGTTCTGAGCCAGCTCAAGCCTTCCGACTCGTAAAACGACGGTGCCGCATAGCGGTTGGCCGATTTCCAGGCCAGCGGAATCCCCTTGAATGCAGCGTCGGCAATATCCATTCCCCGGTCAATATTCACCGTAAAATTCAAGCCGCTGCCATTAGCGAATTCAGCGATCCTGGTGCCGCGGCCCCTGCCGTCCTCCAGCACCGATTGCCGGATATGCGCCAGTTGTTCTATGCAGCCGACTCGTTCCAGTAAAAAATTACGATCTTTCTTAGAAAATTCAAAGTTCATAGCAGACTCCATATTTTATTAGTCTTCAAGTATGCTTCTTCCCCGAAAACCGGATAACTTCCTTAATTGTAAACTACTACTAATTTATCCTATAAAAGCAAGGAATCAACAAAGGAGAGTATAAGTCCCATACAAGTCCCAGTTATTTTACAGCGCAGCATGCTCTCCATCTTTTACCCGGCTGGCGAAGATACCGTAGATAACGCCCAGCACGGCGGCAAAAAGGAATACCCATAGATGATCACCGGTAACCTTCCAGAGCAGCCCGCCAAGCACCGCGCCGATGATTGAAGTCACATGATTGATCGCCATGCCCGAATACAAACTAGGAGTCAGGTCGTCTTTCTTCTCCACCGTTCTGGCCAGATAACTTGCACGGGCCATGCCGAAAGCAAAGAGCGACGCATCTGCAATAAAACATGCCGACAGTATAATGGAAGCTGTATCCAGCGAAAACAGCTTCATCGCAAAAGCGTACCCCAGGCAGACCAGCACAACCAGCACGCTTTCGGCGATCAATGCCCGGCGTTCGCCGTAAACCTGTATGATCTTGCCGATGAACGGACGAAACCCAAGCCCGATCACCCCGGCAATCAGCATGAGCGTTCCAATATAGGCTGGAGATTTGCCCAGCGTGAACACCAGCAGCCAGAACCCGAAAGTAATAAACACCTGCTTTCTGGCTCCGAAGAATGCTTCAAGCACGTAATACAGGGAATATTGTTTTTTGAGAACGATGCGGTCACGCCAGCTGGCGCACTTTTTGAAATGCCCGGCCGGTTTCATTATTACAAAGATGAGCCCTGCAATAAATGCGACAGTACCGGCGACAATAAAATCTATATTGAAATTCTGGCTGATGTATTTCCATTTGAACCATACAAAAGCCGATGCCGCCAGTCCGGCGGCAGTTATCAGGCTTTTCATCTGTCCAAGGCGTAGACTCCGGTTCTCCGGGGAAGCCGAATGCAGCACAATAGCATCAACAATGACCATGAAAAAATGCTGTCCGAAACTGGCGACACCCAGCCATAAGCACAGCAGCCAGTAATTGCCGGCAAACCCCGGAATGGTAAGTGCAATAAGTCCGGCGCTGAACAGAAAACACGCCACCGCAGCAATCGCCCCTTCACTCAAAAAGAACAGCGCGCTGATGGCAAATACCGAAAGCACTCCCGGCAGTTCGCGCGGCAGTTCCAGCAGGCCTCTGGCGCTGGTCCCGATTTTCTGCACTTGATCAAGATAATTATTGAAGATATTTCCGTAAATATTCTCCGCTACATAAAAGGCGAAAATAGCCGCCAGCAGGAATAAAATAAGTTTCTTTCTGTTTTCCGCAGCATTCATAGCTTCATATCCAAATTGTTTAAAATAAAGCAGTTAATTTACAGCACACAAAGCGGGTTTTCCATGCGGAGCATTCTTTTTTCAAGGATTCCTGCAAGTAATTTGCTTAAAATTCTTGAATAAGGCTGTTTGGAATATTATTTTCTTGTACGAGGAAATCTTTCACAATTTACAACTTAGGATAAACATAATATGAAGCTGAAACTCAAGCAGAAAATCGTGATCATGGTGATGCTCGCCGCACTGCTTCCAGTGCTTGTAATGGCCGCGCTGACTTATTTCCAGAAGGAACGGGTGGATCAGACGGTGCTGGAACAGATGCGCGACTTGAGCGAAAAGAACTTGAAGGAAACGGCACTGGGCGTTTATAATATGTGCCGGATAGCCAATGATCTAATTCTGGAGAATCTATCGGATAATACCAAATTACTCGATAATTTAGTGGTAAATTCAGGTGGTTTGAAAACATCTATACAAGAAACTGTAGAGTGGAAGGCCAAAAATCAGGTTACAGGAGCAGAACAGACACTGCGCCTGCCGAAGATGTACGCCGGAGATAAATGGCTCGGCCAGAATTACAATGCTTCTACCAAGGAGTTGATCGTTGATGCGGTAGAAGAATTGACAGGAGAAGAATGCACCATCCTTCAACGTATGAACGAACGCGGCGATATGCTTCGGGTAGCCAGCAGTGTACTCAACAAAGACGGTACACGTATCATCGGCTCCTACATTCCGGCAATAGACCAGAATGGCAATTCCAACCCGATGATAGCATCAATCCTCAGCGGTAAAAAATACACCGGACGGGTACAGGTGCTTGATACATCATACATTGCCACATGTGAACCAGTGAAAGACAATGCCGGACAAATAATCGGAGGTCTTTTTATTGGAGTAAAACTCAATGCTATGGAAGCTATCAAAAAAGTTATCTCCAGCATCAAAATCGGACAGAACGGCTATGTCGGCATACTTGTCGGCAGCGGGGAAAACAAAGGCACCTATGTGATTTCACAGGACAACAAGCGCAATGGAGAAAACATACTGGATTTGAAAGACGCCGAGGGCAAACCTTTTGTACGGGAAATGATTAACGATGCCCTGCGCCAGAACAAAGGCGAAGCCGGTCTCCGTTCCTACCTTTGGAAAAATCCGCAGGATCCGGATACGAAGCGTAAAACTGCCGCCTTCATCTATTTTGAACCATGGGACTGGGTGATTTCCCCCGGCCTGTATGAAGACGATTTCAAAACCGCGCAACTGCGGGTGGTGTTATGCCTGGATGATCTGCTGAAAACTGCGCTTGAAGTCAGCGTTGTAATATTGCTGCTGGCTTTGTGCTTTGCTCTGTATGTGGGCAGCAGAATTGCCAACCCCATTGCGAAGATCACTGGAATCGCCAGAAAAATCGCACAGGGCAATCTGCTCGACGCCGGCAATGATATAAAAACATATCGCACATCCAAGAAAAGCACCGGATGCTTAGGTAAAGACGAAACCTTTGAACTGCTTGAGTCCTTTGAAACCATGACCGGCATACTGAATTCACTCGTCGGCAAGGTGCAGCAGTCAACCATCCAGCTGTTCTCCACCGCGACCGAAATAGCCGCCTCATCCAAGCAACAGGAGGCTACGGTAAAACAGTTCAGCGCTTCGACCAATGAAATTGTCGCGTCCAGCAAGGAAATATCGGCCACCTCCAAACAGTTGCTCGGCACGATTGTTGAAGTCAGGGCAGTGTCTGCCCACACTGCTGACAGTGCTGATTCCGGCCAGGCCGACCTGAATGAGATGCAGAGCACCATGAAGCATCTGGCCTCAGCGACCGATTCAGTTTCCTCCAAACTCTCCATTATTAACGAAAAAGCCAACAACATCAATGATGTCGTCGCCACCATTACCAAGGTTGCAGACCAGACCAATCTGCTGTCGCTGAACGCCGCAATTGAAGCGGAGAAAGCCGGTGAATACGGTCTCGGCTTCTCGGTAGTAGCACGCGAAATCCGCCGGCTGGCCGACCAGACCGCCGTCGCAACTCTCGATATTATCAAAATGGTCAAGGAAATGCAGTCATCCGTCTCGTCCGGAGTCATGGAAATGGACAAATTCTCCGATGAGGTCCGTCGCTGCGTAAGCAACGTGGACGGCATCAGCGGCAAACTGGAAAATATCATTCAACAGGTGCAGTGCCTACCGCCGAAATTCGACATTGCTGCTGAAGGCATGCAAGGCCAGTACGAAGGCGCGCAGCAGATCACAGAAGCGATGGTCCAGCTAAACGAAGCAGCCCAGCAGACCGCTGAATCGCTCCGGGAATTCAATCAGGTCACGGCGCAACTGGATCAGGCCTCGCGGACGCTGCAGGGGGAATTATCAATTTTCAAGGTGAGCTGATATGCTGCTCGTAACTTTTAAGGTTAACAATCAGCATTATGCGATAAATGCGGCGTCAGTGAAGGAAATTATTCCCATGGTGAAGATCAGGGAATTGCCCGGAGTTCCGGATTCCGTTCGCGGCGTGTTCAACTATCGCGGCTTACTGGTGCCGGTAATAGATGTTACCCGCATGCTCTCCGGCACCCCGACTGCAGAACTGCTGAGTTCCAGAATAATCCTGGTAAACTATCCGGAGGATGGCGAATCCATACATATTCTCGGACTGCTGACAGAGCACGTCACCGGCACCGCCGTCAGAGCGGAAGAGAAGTTTACGGCTTCAGGAATCGACAGTCCAGACGCTCCCTGGATGGGCGAAATCTCCGTCGAGGACAAAGCGATGATTCAGGTTATTAAAATCGGAAATCTATTGACGGATGAGCTGAAGAGCAAACTTTTTACCGGATCAAAGGAAACTGTCTGATGATTGAGAAGATGCTAAAAGAGAAAATCGGACTTAACTACGACTCCATCGGACGGAAAAATGTCGAGTCGGCAGTCTCTATGCATATGAAGAAGCACGGCATGACCAGCGAAAAAGATTATCTGGAGTTGATCTCTGCATCCGATAAGCATTTTGAAGAACTGACACAAGCCGTGCTGGTTCCGGAAACCTGGTTTTTCCGCTACAGCGAATCGTTTGCGTTCCTGGCCCAATATGCGGAAAAATATCTTGCCGGGCATCCCCGGCCGCTCCACATTCTGAGCATCCCATGTTCAAGCGGCGAAGAACCGTATTCCATCGCGATGACCCTGCTTAATTCCGGTGTTCCCGCCACACTTATCCATATTGATGCGGCCGATGTCAGCGGCCCGGTATTGAAAAAAGCTGAACACGCGGTGTACGGCCCCAACTCTTTCCGCGCTGGAATCCCGGAAAATTTGCAACGTTTCTTCCTGATTAAAAACGAAAAATATGAAGTTATCAAGCAGGTAAAAGAATTGGTAAAATTTCAAAAAATCAGTATATTAGACCATAATTTCCCGGCAGGAAGTCCTCATTACAATCTTATTTTCTGCCGTAATCTGCTAATTTACTTCTCCCCGGAAGAACAGGTAAAAGCAATCGCTGCACTGGCCGGAATGCTGACCAGTGAAGGCATTTTATTTCTGGGACATGTGGAATCAGGAATGGTCAGCCGCCGTGATTTTGAATCCGTAAAATTCCCGTCCTGTTTTGCTTTCCGCAAGAAGAACAGTCAGGAAACACCGCTGGTAGAGTTACATCAGACTCCGGCCGCCAAACCATTACGCGCCAACACAGGTAAAACATTGCATAAAACACAACGGTTCAATATTGAACCGGCCGACGCAAAAACAGGTCATGATAGCGATGCCATGCTAAAAAAGGCGGCAGCGCTGGCCGACAGCGGCAATCTCCAGGCGGCGGAAACTCTGTGCCTCCAATATCTTATACGCAACAAATTGAACCCAGTCGCCTATTATATTCTAGGTGTTGTAAATTTGTCGTCTGACCGGCTGACTGAAGCGGAAAAAGCGTTCAGCACGGCCTTATATCTCGACCCTGGATACTACGAAGCGCTAGTGCACCTGGCATTACTCAAAGAACGTCAGGGCAAATCGGCGGAAGCATTGAGAATCAGAAAACGCGCTGATAAATTAATGACTGCGAGTAAAACATGAGCAACGTAACGGAAAACGTAAATACGACTGAATCATGCTGGAATTCCATCGGCGTATGGGGCTCCCGTTCCGCACGCTGTCCAAAACTCGCCGAGATGACACACTGCCGGAATTGTCCAGTGTTCATTGATGCCGGCAGCGATCTGCTCAATCGTGAATTCCCTGCGGGATATATGGATGAGTGGACCGGACTTATAGCACAGAAAAAAGAAGCGCAAAATGCGAAGAATATTTCTATCATCATTTTCAGGATAGGCCGGGAATTCCTGGCGCTGAGATCGGCAGTCTTCCGGGAGATCATCAATCCGCGCCCGGTGCATCAAATCCCGCACCGATCCGATGATGTGCTGCTGGGTTTGACAAACGTACACGGGAACTTCAATTATGCTTCTCCCTGAAAGCGCTTATCGGCAATACCGATGTTGAGGAAGCGGAAGATTCAGCGACTAAAATGCTGGTAATTCAAAACAGCGGTGAATGCTGGGTGTTTCAGGTTGACCAGGTTTTAGGCGTATTCCGCGGTGGCGACGACGACACGCAGAATGTGCCGGTAACCGTGTACAAGGCCTCCGGAACTTTTACGAATAAAGTCATGTTTTGTGATCAGCGCGAAGTCGGACTGCTGGACGATGAACTGTTGATATATACGCTGCAAAGGAGAATATCGTGAGCGCCGGAACTGATATGAATGATTTTTCAATGATCGGGCTGTTCAAGATGGAAGCAGAATCCCAATGCGCCGTCCTTACCGCCGGGTTGCTGGAGCTGGAAGACAATCCATCGGCGGCAGACAGGATTGAACCGCTGATGCGGGCGGCACATTCATTGAAAGGCGCGGCACGTATCGTGCAGCTTGATCCTGTCGTCAAGGTTGCTCATGCCATGGAGGACTGTTTTGTCGCTGCCGGAGAAGGTAAACTCGTGATGGCAGCCGACCACATTGACAAACTGCTCGAATGCGTAGACTGTTTTAATCAGTTAAGCAGATGTTCAGAAAATGAAATACCTGCATATCTCGTGGAAAATTCAGAAAAAATGGCGGAGCTGGAAAAATCTTTTACCGATATTAAAAACGGCAATTTTAAATCCCTCCCATCCGTATCCATATCACCAGCGCAGACTGCAATCCCTGCCCTGGAATCTGAAACATCACCGGATAAACATGCACATTCCGAAAAATCATTCTCGGATAAAGAGGCCATTGTCAGAATCGCCGCCGATAAAATGAACCGGCTGATGGGACTGGCCGCTGAATCGCTGGTAGGCGTAAAACGTCTTCAAGGATTTGAGAAGAAAATTCTCCACCACAAAAAGCGGCTGCTGGAAATCGCGACGCTCATCGACCAACTGGAACAGGAGGCTGTTGATTCCGATCAATTTGCAGACATCAAGCGGATTCTAAAGGATATCCAGCACAAACATAACGAATACTATCGGGATTACACCGAATACTTCGCTGACTTTTCCGACTACTCCAGGACTATGGACAATTTCTCCGACAGCCTTTACCGTGAAGTTGTTTCCTGCCGCATGCGCCCGTTTATTGAAGGTGTCATAGATTTTCCGCGCTCGGTCAGGGATATGGCCCGCAAATTGGGCAAAAAGATCTCACTGAAGATTGACGGAGAGTCGATTGCGGTTGACAAGGATATTCTGGATCGGCTTAACGCCCCGCTCAACCATCTGGTCCGTAACGCCGTTGATCACGGCATCGAAACGCCGGAAGAGAGGCTTAAAGCCGGTAAAAATGAAACCGGCATTGTCCGCCTGGCTGCACGGCACCGGGCAGGCATGCTTAATATTTCCATCTCCGACGATGGACAAGGCATTGATATCGAAAAAATCCGTGCCAAAGCCGTAAGCAAAGGGTTGGCATCCGCAGACATCGCCGTTAAATTATCTGAAGCTGAATTGCTGGAATTCATGTTCCTGCCAGGTTTTTCCACTGCGGCGACAGTTACCGAAATCTCCGGACGCGGAGTCGGACTGGATGTAGTTCAAACCATGGCACAGGAAGTACGCGGAGTGATAAATGTTGAAACCGAACTCGGCAAAGGAACTTCATTCAATCTGCAGGTACCCGTATCACTGTCAGTCATGTCGTCGCTGGTCACAAACATCGGCGGTGAATCTTATGCGTTCCCGCTCACTCGCATAGATCATCTGCTAAAATTGTCTAAAGGCGAAATTATGACGCTGGAATCCCGGCAATATGTCAAATATGAAGGCAAAAATATCGGCCTGGTTTCGGCGGCTCAAATACTCGGATTGAAGCAGGAACATACTGATTCAGCGGATATTATCCATGTGGTCATAATCAGTGACAGGCTAAACCAGTATGCAATTTTCGTGGACAGTTTTACCGGCGAGTTCGAACTTGTCGTAAGGCCGCTCGACCCGAGACTGGGTAAAGTTTCTGATATCAGTTCAACTTCGGTACTGGAAAACGGATATCCTGTGCTGATTCTTGATATTGACGATATAGTACGCTCCATTGACAACATCCTCAACGGCGGACGACTTCAAGGAATCAGCAACTCGGCCGCCGCCGTACCTGTTTCCGCCAGAAAACGTGTGCTGGTCGTTGACGACTCCATCACCGTCAGGGAAGTCGAACGTAATTTGCTGGCAAACAACGGTTATGACGTTGATGTGGCAGTAGACGGTGCGGAAGGCTGGAATGCTGTCAGGGCCGGTCAGTACGCGCTGGTGGTGACCGATGTGGATATGCCCAGAATGAACGGCATTGAACTGGTTGCCAACATAAAAAAACATGAGCGGCTGCACTCCATCCCTGTGATGATTGTTTCTTACAAAGACCGGGAAGAAGACAGGCTGAGAGGACTTGAAGCAGGTGCCGATTATTATTTAACTAAAAGCAGTTTTCACGACAATACATTGTTGGAAGCTGTGGAAAATCTGATAGGAAAGTCCGGAGAATGAGAATCGCAATCGTCAATGATATGAAGATGGCGGTGGAAATACTGCGTCGAATAGTCGCATCGAAATCACCGCAGTATGAAATTGCCTGGGTGGCATATGACGGTAAAGAGGCTGTTGAAAAATGTAAAAACGACACTCCTGACATTATTTTAATGGACTTGCTGATGCCGGTGCTCAACGGGGCCGAAGCGACACAGAAAATCATGGAAAAATCTCCATGCGGCATTCTAATCGTCACTACCTCGGTTTCCACCAATTCCGCCAAAGTGTTCGAAGCCATGAGTTATGGTGCTCTTGATGCCGTCAACACTCCCGTACTGGGCACTGACGGCAAGTTGGAAGGAGCGGCACAGCTTCTCCATAAGCTCGAACGTCTTGAAATTCTCTGCAAAAATTCTGTCAGTAAAATCAAGCCGGTAAAATCCGTATTCCCAACAGTTACCGAAAAATCTTCTGATGCGCCTTATCTGGTGGCAATCGGGTCATCCACCGGCGGCCCGGCGGCACTTGCTAAACTGCTGGCTGAACTCCCTGCCGACTTCGGCGCCGCTGTCGTAATAATTCAACATATTGACCGGGAATTTGTAGCCGGTCTGGCTGAATGGCTCGGAACGTTTACCAAACTTAAAGTTAATCTGGCGGTTGAGGGACAAACTCCTTTACCGAATAATATCTATCTGGCTGCCACCAATGATCATCTGGTTATAACCTCCGGAATGAAGTTTAAATATACCGCGGATCCGCTCGAACTTCCATACCGGCCGTCTGTGGATGTCTTCTTTGAGAGCGCTTACAGTCACTGGCCGCGAACCGGGACTGCCATCGTACTGACCGGCATTGGCAGAGACGGGGCCCAGGGGCTTCTGGCATTAAAAAATAAAGGCTGGAAAACCATATCACAGAATAAAGAATCGTGTGTAGTTTACGGCATGCCAAAAGCCGCCGCCGAATTTGGAGCATCAACAATAATACTTTCTCCTGAACAAGCAGGTCAGGCACTGACGAAAATAAACTTCTAAAAAGAGATGAAAACATGAATGAACAAACAGCAGCTCAACCTGAACAAACGGCAGTTTCTATTGGCATACACCAGATTATTGTCCTGCTGATTGACGATCAGGCAATGGTCGGCGAAGCAGTGCGGCGCATGCTGCTGGGCGAGGAAAATATTTCTTACCATTTCTGCAGTGAACCGTCCAAAGCAATCAGTCTGGCCAATGAACTCGCGCCCACCGTAATTTTACAGGACCTGGTCATGCCCGACGTTGACGGACTTACGCTGGTAAAGTTTTTCCGGCGCAACCCGCAAACCAAAGATATTCCGCTGATTGTGCTGTCCAGCAAGGAAGAGGCGAAAACCAAAGCAGAGGCGTTTGCCATGGGTGCCAACGACTATCTCGTTAAGCTGCCGGACAAAATTGAACTTATCGCCCGCATCCGGCACCATTCCGCTGGTTATATCAATATGCTTGAACGTAATGAAGCATTCAAGGCGCTTCAGGAAAGTCAGCGCCGGCTGGCCGCTGAACTGGCGGAAGCCGCTGATTATGTAGCCTCCATGCTCCCTGAAAAACTGGACGGCGTGATTAAAACCGACTGGAAGTTCGTCTCTTCGACTTCACTCGGAGGAGACGCTTTCGGCTATCACTGGCTGGATGACAATCATTTCGTTATGTATCTGCTCGATGTCTGCGGACACGGCGTAGGCGCCGCCTTGCTCTCCATTTCAGCAATGGAAGTGCTGCGCTCACAGAACCTGCCAGATACTGATTTTTTCAATCCTGGAAACGTACTTACCCGGCTCAACGACGAGTTTCAGATGGAAGACCATCACCAGATGTATTTCACTATCTGGTATGGCGTTTACAACAAACAGGAACATAAAATTGTATATTCCAGCGGCGGTCATCCCCCTGCTTTGCTCATATCCGGAACAAGCCCGTCTGACGCGCAAATTCATGACCTTAGAACCAAAGGTGCGATAATCGGGGGCTTCCCCGGCCTGAATTATGGAAACAACGAAATCGCTCTGGGACAATACAACAAGCTTTTTATATTAAGTGACGGAGTTTATGAAATTACCCGCCCCGGCCTCCCCGACTGGCAATTCGACGCTTTTCGCCAGTACATCTCAAGTACCGTGACATCGGCAGAATTCCATGTCGAAAAAATTTACCACGATGTACGCGAAATGTACGGTTCCAAAAATCTGGAAGACGACTTCTCGCTGATCGAAATTAACCTTTAATCCAGCCTAAGAAGTTCTTAAGAAATAAGGGTCTTATACTTAAGTATCCGGAAGTCCCCCGGATGACCAGTAGAAAGTGCCTGTTATTTTTGAACTACTCCTAAGTTCTGGAGGATAACCAGCGTTCGGCGTCAATTGCCGCTTTACACCCCATTCCGGCGGCGGTTACTGCCTGGCGATAGACATGATCAGCGCAATCCCCGGCAGCGAAAATACCTTCCAGCGTGGTATAACTGCTGCTGCCAAGAAGCTCAATGTAACCGGCTTCATTAAGTTCGATAAAACCTTTAAAAAGCTGGGTGTTGGGGACATGACCAAGCGCCGCGAAATATCCCTTGCAGGGAATAGTGGAAAATGTATTATTGACTACGTCCTGAACTTTTACTCCTTCTACCTCATTCTGACCGAGCACTTCCGTGACTACGGAATTCCAGACAAATTTGATTTTCGCATGTGCAAGAGCGCGTTCAGACATGATTTTTGAGGCGCGCAGTTCATTCCGGCGGTGAATTACGGTCACTTCACTGGCAAAGTTGGTTAGAAATAAAGCTTCCTCCATCGCAGTGTCGCCGCCGCCGATAACGATCACCGGCATTCCACGAAAAAATGCGCCGTCACATGTAGCGCAAGCCGAAACGCCTTTATTTTTCAGGCGCTGTTCTGATTCCAGGTTCATCCAGCGCGGCGAAGCCCCGGTGGCGATAATAACCGCAGCCGCTTCAACGGTATCGCCGGAATTAAGAAAAATCTTCTGCGGACCGCCAGCGGTAAACTCCACTCGTTCAACATTCTCACTAACAATCCTGGTACCAAATTTTTCCGACTGCTCCTGAAACTTCATCATCAACTCAAACCCGTTTACGGCTTCCGGAAACCCCGGAAAATTCTCCACGTCACTGGTTTGAGTAAGCAGTCCGCCGGGCATAATACCGGAAATCACCATCGGGTCCAGATTGGAACGGGAAGCATATATTGCGGCAGTCAAACCTGCGGCACCACTGCCGATTATCACTAATTTCTCCATAACAAACTCCTTAATCTTTTTAATTTTTTACGCACCGGTTATTTCTTCTTCAAGACTGGAATATTTTTCAAACTATTGTAATTAATCAATTGTGTCATTGTGCTCATATCCGGGAGTTCCCCGGCAACATGTACGCCTCTAAGTACTTTTATCAAGTCATACGCAATCTTTTCCGTATTGACAATAATTCTGGCAACTTTACCGTCAGCATAGTGGTGCAGCAGAAAAGCAATCCCGGCTCCGATGATACCGACAGTCAGAAAGTATGTCGTTTGACACAACTCCAAAGCGGCTTGCTGAAAATTACCGATTTCAGGATTATCGGCAAAAGTGCTGAAAACATCCATCACCCCCAGAGACGCACCAAGCAAGCCAAGACAGATAGAAAAAATTCCGCAGGTGACAATCGCACGCACCGGCTTATGCAGCTTTTCCGTTTCAGCTTTAACCGCAATCTGCATGGCATCGCGACAGGCTTCGAATCCGTCGCCGATATTTTTAAAGGCTTCAAACAATATTCTGGAGAGCGGAGTCTTACCCGGCACACATGCCTCCATCGCAAATCCAAGTTCGCCGTCGGCAAGGATCTGTTTCACCCGCTGAACAAGATCTCTGGGGTAAATCCGGTTACGGCGGACATGAGTAAATACCAGCACTGCCAGAAACAGCGTGATTCCGGAGTTTACGAACATTGCCATCCAAACAAGAAAGCCTAAAAAGCCGCCTGCAACCAGGAATGAATGCCGCTTTGTCTGCGCATTTTCGATCTTCTCTTTATTCATGGCAATAATCTTATTGTACTGAACAGCAGATCCTTCATCTTCAATTTTGGACAGCCGGACCGCCTGTACAGGCGCAGGCGTTGCAGCTGAAGACGCGGCGCCGGTATCGACAGAATTTGTCGCCGAGGCATCAGTCTGAGCCTGGACATTTATGCTCAATACCGCAATCAATACAGCATAAAACAACAATAATCGCATAACAACCTTCATTTGCCAGTCACTCCATTATTTACTTTTCTGATATTTTCCTGACCCAATCACTTGCAGGGTAATCTTTTTTCAAGATTTCGTAATATAACTTGTATGCAGCGTCTTTTCTTTTTTTCAGCATTTCTGCCAATTTAAAAACTGGTTCCGCTCTTGCCGGAATAGATTTATCACCGTAAATCACGGCTTGCAGATAATTCAATTCGGCAACGTCATTCCTCCCTTGTTTCAGCGCAATGTCGCCGAGAAGATTATAGGCAAATACAATATACTCGCTTTTTTCCGCGTCGATCATTTCTTCCAGTATCGCAACAGCTTTTTCATCAAGGTTTTTCTGCAAATATATCCCGGACAGCAAACGGAATGCCTCCATATACTGCCACTGGGTAAAATCCGGATCATCAATGTGGTCTTTGATAATCTTCTCTAGCTCAACAACCGCCGCGTCTCCGCGCTCCTGCCTCAGCAGCGCTTTAGCCAGACCGGATACGCAAAACGCCTTCCAGCCCAGATATTCATATTTTACCGCTGCATCGCGAAACATTCTTTCAGCTTCCGCATATTTACCAGTATTCAAATTGACTTCAGCAAGTTTAATTTCGTCAGTCTTGGCCAGACGGATATATGAATAAAATGATTTCGGCACAATGAACTGCTGCTTTCCATCAAAACAATAAATATTCCCGTCCTTGTCCGCGGTAATTTCAGTGGCATTCAACGGCGAACTGTCTTTCAACATTACAATACCGCCAGCCGCCATAGAGAAAAACGGGGCAGTCAGTGACAATATAAAAATCAGTATTTTGAAAAATTTCATGATAAATCCGACTCCTTGAAAAACTGCACCATGACAGTTCGCGTCCGGTGACCGTCAAATTCACACAAATAAAGTCCCTGCCAGATGCCCATGCACAGACGCCCGCGGCTGACCGGCAGTGTCTGAGAAAACCCCATCATGGAAGCTTTCAAATGCGCCGCGCTGTTTCCTTCGCCGTGCCGGTATGCCGGATCATCCCATGGCACCAGGCGTTCCAGCGCACCAAGAATATCCCGCGGCACATCGGGGTCGGCATTTTCATTGACCGTAAGCCCCGCAGTGGTGTGAGTACAAAACACATGGCAGACGCCGGAATCCATGGACGCGGGAATCAGCCGGTTGACCTCGGCTGTAATATCCAGCATCTCCGCCCGTCTGTTTGTCACCACTTTCAGTTCTTTCATATATACCTTTTAAAATAATCAATATGGAAATATAATTTATCCCGCGGTAAACTCAACTGCATGAACAGGATTTTATTTAAAACCTTTTATATGGGACAGATATAACGGACGGAACAGACACAACGGACGCAGCGGACTAATTGCTGACGCCGAGGAATTAGAGAGCCTTTGAACGGAGCCTGTTTCGTTTTCCACTTTTCTTTTCTCGCTTTTCACTCCCGCATTCGCGGACTTCCCCCACTCCGAGCCGATAGAGGATCTTTGAGCATGGCGTATATTGTTTTTCATCTCACCGACTCCGGTTTTCCATTCTATTCTTCAACAGGCGCTGACGCTCCTTTCTAGACATCCTGGAGAGCAGTCGTGCGGAGGTCTCCCGCATTGGCGGGAGATTGGTTACCCCGCCAGCGTCCGACTCCGAGGGAATAGAGGGTCTTTGAGCAAGCGCATCATGTGTGTTTTCTGTTTTATCCCCATTATTCTCATTACTCCCATTCTTCCCATCGCCTTTCCCCGCCCTGCCCGACTCCGAGGAAATAGATACCCTTTGAACAGGATCGTTTTCATTTGTTCCGGCTTTCCACTTTTCTTGCTTTTCTCGCTTTCCACTTTTCTCGTTCTCCCCGCACTCCGAGGAATTAGAGAGCCTTTGAGCAGAGGCTGTTTCGCCCATGCGGCCATTATAAAGCCCGGATGCAACGGGCGGGCAGCCGCCCGCCTCCTGACCTCTGACTTCTCTGCTGGCGGAATCCGCCAGCCAGTATTTT
>CAIPAT010000245.1 GCA_903863035.1 uncultured Lentisphaeria bacterium | reverse complement strand
CAGACAATATCCTGCGCAACGGGGATTTTAAGCAACGCGCCCTCAACCGCAATGCACCGGCACATTGGTGTACCGCCGTAGATTTGGCTATCAACGACCTGCCTGAGGAGATGGTTCTTTATTCATTGAAAGACGGGACATTGGAGTTCAAGGCACCGGCACCGGGACTCAGCCAGCACCTTGATGTCACGCCGGTGACGGCGTTGGAATACACGCTGTCGTTTGAGGCCGAAGTGGAATCGGGAGTGCTTGAGTGCGATGTTACAAACCGGAACGGGACTGGACCTAATGCATGGTTGTTCAGTCTGATCAAGGCGGGGAAAGGGTTTGAACGGCAAAGTTTCACTTTCAAGGTGGATTCAGGCGTGAGCGCCGAAGAGTTTGGAGTGATTTTCAAACCGAGGGATGGCGCTGTAGTCAAGCTCCGCAACGTCGCGCTCAAACCAAGTCTTCCGGAATCCAATGCGGACGCGAAAGCGCTCTTTATTGACGACGCCGGTAAAAACATCCCGTTACGCGGCATCGCGGTGGCGGACAATGATTCGGCTTTCGAACATTTTTATGATTTGAAGGCGGCTCAATACCTGAGGAAATATCTGTATGTCAGCTTCGGACGTGTTGTTCCCATCTATACGGGAAGTAAAGAAGCCATTGCAAAATCAAAAGGCATGGTCTGTTTCGGGAAGTCTTTAGTCGGCGTAGCCGAGATGGCGAAAGTCACGGTAGGCGGCTATGCGATGGAATGCAAAGGCGGCAGCATCTATGTCGGCGGGAAAGACGACGGAGCGGTTCATGGGGCCTTCGCCCTCCTCTCGGGGATGGGGCTGGAGTTTTTCTTCACTCTGCATGATTTCATCCCGGCGACCGGCGAGGTGATCAAACTCGCGAAACCGGCAGTGATCCGCAACCCGTCGTTCGCGTATCGCACGTTAAGACCGGGGATATTGTCTTATGCCCCGCTGGGTGAAAGCTGTGCAGAACTACTGGAAAGCGGTCGCTATATTGGAATATGGGGGGCTGCGGGAGTCCATAACAACGGCGTCCTGGTGGATCCGTTCATCTATTTCAACGATCATCCCGAATATTACGCGCTGAACAAAGACGGCAAACGTTCCTGGCAAGGCGCACAACGGGTGTCGCAACGTGGGATTGGGGTGCCCAAAAGCATGACGCGCGATGAAGTGGATGATTTCCGCAACAGGATGAATTTATGCTGGTCAAACCCGGAAGTCCAACGCATCGCGGTTGAAACGATGCTTAAATGGGCCGCGCTCTCGCCGGAGACTAAAATACTTTCCGAGCTTCAGGGCGACAGCAACGATCCCTCCGACTGGTGCCAATGCGACAATTGCAAGAAGTTCGGGGTCAGTTGCACCGACAAGTTGCTGCGTTTTGTGAACATCCTGGCCAAGGCGGTCAGGGAGAAATATCCAGACAAACTGGTTGAAACCTGGGCGTACTGCATTACGATAGACCCGCCTGTGAAAGTACTTCCCGAACCAAATGTGCCAGTGTCCTATGCGGTCTGCGACTCGCCTTGGGGAAAAAACGGAAGTTATACGGAAACACGCATAGATGCACCGTCATGCGTACGGGGCATAAACGGGTTCTCGGATTGGAAAAAGACCGGGAGCACTTCGGGAGTCGCCCTGTATTTCCCTTCCACTTACGAGGCGATGAACAAGATGCGGTACTTTGCCGAGCGTGGCGCGACAAATCACTTCTTCGCGTTTCCCATGCGTCTGCCCAAAGACGATTTGGCCACCTACATCATGCGCAAGCTTGCGTGGGACTTGACGACGGACGTGGAGTCTGCGATAGACCGTTTCATGTCCTATTATTACGGTCCGGCCGCTCCGGCCATGCGCCAGTATTTCAACCTGGTCGAAGCCCAGAAGTTAGCCTACGCCAAGGGTATCGGTCAGGGCGACCTGGGATCCGACTACATCCCGTTCGTAGTTGACTATGAGACCATGGTTAAAGGATTGGTCTATCTAAACCAGGCGGAAGCGCTGGTCAAGCGGGACGATGGCAAACAGATGATTCGCTATCAGAAACTGGTGTTTTTGAACAGCTATCTGCTGCGCAGTAAATCAGCACTGTTGCAGGAATCGGAGTTGGGAGATTTTGCGAAATGTCTGGCGGAAGCGCTGAAACTGGCGATAGACCTCAACGACAAGGAGCCTAAACTTGGCATGAGTTACCGGGAGATGATCTGGAGCTCGACAGGCATAGACATCGGGGATGCAAAGCCCTGGTACAGATCCCCGGTCGTCCAGAAAATGCTGGACGACCCGTTGGGCATGATCAAGTCCAACAAAAAAGAAGCTTATGTTAAAACGAAGAAAGGGTTAAAGTTTGATCTGATGGCATTCGCCGGCGGTGGAGATACGCTGAACTATCAATATAATGGAATACCTAAAACCAAACGCCCCTTTGCCAAAGTGTTACAACGAGCCACCTCGCCCAAATCCAGTATTAGCGCCGCATTCAACTTGAGCGGTGTGCCGGTACAAGACGCATCCCTCACTCTTGTCGGCTTGGACGATGAAAAACCCGGACATGCCGCGTTCCAGGTGCTGGTGAACGGCGAAAGTGTTTTCGCCGGCGCAAACACCTTCGGCGAAGATGATTGGTCGCAGATGAATATTCAGATACCCGCAAAAGTCCTGAAAAAAGGCGTGAACACTCTTGAGATCAAGAATACGACTCCAGAGAAAATCTCCGCCGTCGCCGACATTTACGGCACCAAAGATTACTTCTGGGGCTGGTTCCTGATTGCGGATGCGGAAATAAATTTTGCGCCGGGCATCAATCCGGTCATGGAAAAAGCCCCCCTGATTTTGGATGACTGGAAAAAAGCCAGAATTGGTATCAGGGGTGTCAGTGCGGCTGGTGACAAAAAGATTACCGCCCGCGGCGGATGGGTAACCGGTTCATCAGACGTTTATGCCTGGGGCGAATCAAAAACACTGTCCGACAAATGGGAAGACTGGACTATTGCCGTAGTTCCGGAAGCGGATTGCAATTTGCAGATAGATATCTGTGGACCTTGGCGCCCGAAGGAGAAAGGGAGCAAGGAACTGCTCCCGATATGGGCCGATTACGACGACCTGAAAATCGAAGGCGCGGTGCTGAAAAACGCCAGTTTTGAAACGCTGAACTCCCAGATGTTCCCTGAAGGCTGGGAATGCGCCTCAGCCAACGTGGTCACTGATGCGTCCGCCGCCGATGGGAAAACATATATACGGGCGTGTTTCGACCAACCGGTATTACAGACTGTGGCGGCTAAAGCCGGACAGCTTGTAACTATCACCGTTAAGATTCGCAGGTCCAGGTAGGGAGCGGCGGAAAGTTTAGAGACACAAATTGAAATACAGATAAGGATGAAACAAGGACTCTAAAATGGATTGTATGAATAAAAAAATATGTATGATCGGATTCGGAGAAATGGGGAAACGCCATGCAAAGGACATGGATGAGTTTTCGGAAGGGAGTATAGAGGTAGCAGGAGTCTTTGACCCTGACGATAGAAGTTATGAAATCGGTTGTGAATGGACTGGAAAACGCCCGAGGCGTTTTGACACCATAAAATCAATGATAGATACAATCAGTCCTGACGGCGTGATTATAGCATCGCCTAACTCACTTCATCTTTCCTGCCTCCGCGAATTTAACGGTCTGAATATTCCCATCATCCTGGAGAAACCACTTGATACAGATATGGCTAAAGTGGTTGAAATAGTTCGTTTTGTTGAGAACTATCAAGCCCCGGTCATGGTGCATCATGTAATGCGCTATTCACCAATTGTAATAAAAGCCAAAGAACTGCTGGACGCCGGGGAACTAGGCGAACTATGCAGCTTTGTAATGGTACAGAATGGCGGCGGCGGAATGTTTCACAATTTTCGCCGGACTTTTAAAACCGGCGGCGGACAGCTTCTGGAAAAGGCTACGCACGATTTTGATGTGCTGTTATTTCTGGCCGGGGCGTATCCACGCCGTGTTGCAGCTATCTGCAAAAGACAATATTATGGCGGGATCAAACCGGATACTCTGCGCTGCCGCGAATGCAATGAAAACCAGACATGCCCTCATGTTGTAATAAAGCCATCCTCCGCCAATGATACGGTTTCAAGAAATGATTTGTGCGTGTTTTCACGAGAAATCGATATTTTCGACAATGAGACATGCGTGATTGAACTTGATAATGGTATTTTCGGAACATATTCCGAATGTTTCTTCAGCAATGCACCTTTTACCAGAAGATATGAGTTCAGCGGGAAAGAAGGTTTTTTGTCAATAGATTTTTCCGCAGGAACTCTGTTGTTGAAAAGTATTAAGAGAGGCATCCAGACTTTTGAATTTGATTATAACCAGAGGATCCATTACAATGGGGCTCCAGGAGTGACTAGACATTTTTATGATTTAATGTCAAATCATAATTTAAAGGTTCATTCGCCGGTAAAAGACGCATTTATTGCCGAACTGATTTCTTTTGCCGCCTATAAGGCTAATTCAGAAAAAAGATTTGTGGATATAGCAGAACTTGTCACGCCTGATTTAAAAAAGACACTGGCTTGATGTCGCGGACAATATCATTGAAGTGAATTTAAAATAAGCATCAAGGTTGGAGTTTGCAAAAATAACATTTGCTGATCCGGTCGAAATAAAGACTTAAAGAGCATCCTTTTTTACAAAAATGGAGTATCTAGAGATGAAGAGTGTTTTTTTTACTGAAGCACAGACAAAGATGTCCCCCGATGACATTGAGAACTACCACCGGGCTGTATTCATGAACATGGAGGGGGAATATGCCAAGAACAAGCGACAGGAATACTATCGCGGTCTGTTCCGTCACATGGGAAAAAACGTCTCCATAGGCGTTGGCGTAAGGATCGTTAATCCGCAGTTCATCTCATTGGGCGACAACGTCCAGATCCATGACCGTTGCACGCTGGTTGCCAATTCCGAAAAGGGCATTGTTCTGAACGACGGAGCGCGCTTGAAACACGGAGTATATCTGGACACGGAATCTGTGGCGACAGGATATATCTGGATTGGAAAGAACGTTTATATCGGTGCAGGTTGCTGTCTTCACGGGCACGAGGGATTGGAAATCGGGGACGACTCCCTTTTGGCGCAGAACATAACGATTACACCTTATTCACATAAATTTAACGATCCCAATAAGACCATCTACTCGCAGGGAGGGATCCAGAAAAAGATAATCATCGGACGTGACTGCTATCTTGGTATGAATGTCTGCATAGTCTGCACTGCGGAAAGCATCGGAGAAGGTTCCGTGATCGGAGCAGGATCAGTGGTAGTCAAACCCATACCGCCATACTCGGTGGCGGTAGGTGTGCCGGCGCGAGTCATCAAGCAAAGAGGAACATGAACACCCAATATCCAATATCCAATACTCAATTTCCAACCGATAAAGTAAATTAATTAACTTGAATATATTGATTAATTATGAAAGACATAAAATGAAAAACCTGTTGTTCAAAACAGAACAGTTTGAAAAAATGGCACTTGAGGTGAGGAGAGTCCTTGCTGAAATAGGTTATGCGGTGGATCATCCGCAGGTCAAAGAGCTTGCGCTTAAATCAGGATGCCATGAATCTGCGGCAGGACGAATATTGTTCAGCAATTCACAGATACATGACTTACGGGAGGAATTGCTGCGGCAATATCCGTGTTCCGGACAGGATCCGCAACTGATTCATCCCAAAGGAGAATTAAAAGTCAACATCGGTAATCTTACGCCGAAGTTTTATGACTATGAAAACGGCTGTCCGGAAGGCGGGAACCTGCGCCGCTTCACTGAAATGGTGAAATTCGCACATGCGGAACCACGAGTAAAATCCATTACTATTCCGATTTCACGTCAGGATATAGCTCCGGAAATAGAACAACTAGACAGCATCGTTCTTATGAGCAGACTTACCGACAAAACCATAGGTGCGGTAGATGCCACCGTTCCTGAAATGATTCCATTCCTTGCCGAAATGGGCTTGGTGCTCGGACATAAACCCGCAAACTTCATAGGAAGCTGCAACTGCATAAACCCGCCTTTACGCCTTGAGTACCGGACTGCGGAGACAATGCTGCTGAAAAAGAAGTATCACTGCCGGAGCATGATCACACCCATGCCCAGCATCGGGGGGAGCGGCCCGGCGGACATTCGCGGAACGATCATACTCGGGACTGCTGAAATTGTCGGCGGACTGATACTTTCAATGATAATTGATCCCGAAGCGCCGTTACTGGGATATATCGCCTGCAACCAGGTGGATATGCTTACCGCGAATGGAACATCATGTACGCCGCAGACAGTCCGCGTTGATGCCGGGGTCTATCAGTTGATGGAATACGCTTTTGGCGGAGGCACCAGCGTGGGTGGACGCTCATATATCAATGCTCGCAGACCCGGTTTGCAGGCGTTGTTCGAAAGAATGCTGAAAGCTGTTGGTTATTCGGCGCTGGTTGATAAAGGCGCTCTAAGTTATTCGGGCACTGGAAACCTTGACAACGGCAGCATGATCAGCCCTGAGCAATGCCTGTTGGACTGGGAGGTCATGGAAGGGATGGGTTGCCTCATTACTGAACCTGAATTTGATCCCAATGACGATGTCTTCGGGCGAATCCGCGAAACGGTGCTTCTTAAAAATGGGAATTTTCTTGAGACGGAGCATACTCTCCAGCATTTCCGGGATGAAATGTGGAATGCCTCCTATTTTCAGGTGCAATCTGACACCGCATCCGAAAAAAGTATCCTTGACCGTTGCCACAAGGAATTCTTGAATCGTCTTGATTCATATCAACAGTCCGAATATCCGGATGATATCCGTCATGCATTGGAATTAATTCTTAAAAATGCGAAATAACGTCTAATTAAACAAGAAAGAGTTACGCCAGATGCATGTTTCACCTCCTGTTTCGCAAAATGTAGTCGCAGTTTCGCCCGGCGGCAAAACTTATCACTGCGGTACTTTGACTTATACAAAAGTCGGATTGTTCGTTCTTTTTGCCTGGCTGCTGTGGGGAGACTTCTGCTTCACCATGATGGAAGCGGTAGTGCCGAGCATATTGCCGCTGAAGTTGAAAGACCTGGGGTGTTCAAACTGGCTGATGGGACTGATCCTGACTACCGCCCCTGGCGTTCTGAATATGACGGTATGCCCGTATGTCAGTTTTAAAAGCGACCGTTACCGCAGCCGCTGGGGCCGCCGTATTCCGTTCATCATCTGGACGATGCCGTTTCTTTGCGGAAGTCTGGCGTTAATGGGGCTGGGCGATGATCTTTGCGGAATGTTGCAAAGAAATTCAGAGTTTCTAAGGAGTTTTGCGCCGGCCACGATTACGATTGTGCTGATTGCGGTTTTCCTGATCATGTTCCAATTTTTCAACATGTTTGTGGGCTCGGTCTTCTGGTATCTGTTCAACGATGTAGTTCCGGCACAGTTTCTGGCGCGCTTTATGGGTTTGTTCCGGATTGTCGGCACTGCGGCCGGCGCGCTGTATAACTTCTTCATTTTTCAATTTGCGGAATCGCACATGCGGGAAATATTTATCGGTGCCGCAGTGCTGTATTTCGTCGGATTCGGAATGGCTTGCCTGATGATCAAGGAAGGTGAATATCCGCCTCCGGAAGGAGAAAGTGATAATTCAAGCAGTGGCATGAAGGGGATTAAGACTTTTTTCAGGGAATCATTTTCACATAAGTTTTACTGGTTCAAGTTTCTTTCGTCGTCATTCTCCGCTATTGTCGGGGCAATTGGAATGTTCAGTATTTTCTTCAACCGGGAGATGGGGCTTTCGCTGGATCAGATCGGCAAAATCAATGCAATCGGTTCAATCGCGATGATGGCGGCAATGTATTT
>CAIPAT010000244.1 GCA_903863035.1 uncultured Lentisphaeria bacterium | reverse complement strand
TCTCAAAACCAGATGAGGAGCAAAAGAAAATTCTTGAACTGTTAAATGTAAAATTGAAGTAGCCAGTATTTTTTTATTTCAATCATCATTTAAATGATTGCTAATAAGCAGGTTAACTATAAAGTGCCAAAAGAATATCCGGTACAAGACTTTATAGTAAAATATACAACTATTATCAATAAAGATACAACCGGCGGCAGTTGTTTTTAATTACAGTTCACAGTATAATCATAATACAGGCTAAGTATTTATATAACAGCGATAAGGAACTATAGACATGAAGAAATTTACTTTGATTGAACTCCTGGTTACGATAGCAATCATCGCGATCCTTGCCGCAATGCTGTTGCCCGCGTTAAACAAATCCCGCATGACCGCCCGCAGAGCAAAATGCGCTGGCAATTTGAAACAGATTGGACTTGCCAATCAAATGTACTTTGGCGATACCGGCTGCCACGCGGCATATTGGACTGGTCCCTGGGGATATCCGGGTCATGCGTTGAGCGCTTATCTGCCGGATGTCAATGGCAATTACCTTGGTACTATTCGTAAAAGCAGCACTGTTATGGGCGGTTTGGTTAAATCGTTACGCAGCAACTACTCCTGCCCTGAAGTTGAAGGGGCGGATTTAGACCGGTATACTATTGGACTAAATACCTATTGTTTTGGTGCTTCAGACACCTTGACTGACCCTGCAAGAGCAGCAAATCTGGCCCGTTGGCTGCAAAG
The DNA here is from genome assembly GCA_903863035.1 of uncultured Lentisphaeria bacterium. GTDB lineage: Bacteria > Verrucomicrobiota > Lentisphaeria > Victivallales > Victivallaceae > CAIPAT01. Next base: position 8,423 of record CAIPAT010000244.1, on the reverse strand, counting down.
TAAAAGAATAAAAAATCCATCGCAGATTTGCCATTTTGGAGATAACACCAGCGACAACACCAGTGGCGGTCTGGGAGGGGATTACCTTTCATTACGGCATTTGAGTAGAGCCAATGTAACTTTTCTGGACGGGCATGTTGATACAGCAGCGTATTATCCTACCAGGTTCATATATAGAAACACTGCCAATGGCAAAAGATTCTGGGGAACTGATTTTTAACAGAAAGCGTCCCCGTGTGTTTACTGGAATGCGGGAAAATATTCTTTTCTTACCATGACAATCCGTGCAATTGCATTAAAAAAATATTATATGAAATTAAAAACATTCATAGCTTTAGTAATTCATACAATGCTTGCCGTTGTGTGTACTGCCGACGTGAAGTTGCCACCGGTTTTTGCTGACCACATGATTCTTCAGCAAAATCAAAAACTGCCGGTTTGGGGCACTGCCGATCCTGAAGAAAAGGTGACGGTTGAGTTTGCAGGACAAATAGCAGAAACCACTGCAGACAAAAACGGCTGCTGGAAATTGATTCTGGCGCCTGTTGCTGCAAAAGATACACAGACAATGACGGTAAAGGGTAAAAATACCGTAACGCTGAATGATATTCTCCTGGGTGAAGTGTGGCTGTGTTCAGGGCAGTCAAATATGGCGTTTCTTTTATCGCAGGCGAAGAATGCAAAACAGGAGATCGCAGCAGCAAATTATCCGCCGATAAGGCAGTTTACGGTTTTTCGCAAAGTATCCGGACAACCGAACCGCAGTCTGACTGGCAAGTGGACGATATGCACCCCTGACAAAGCCGGTCAACTCAGTGCAGTCGGATATTTTTTTGCCCGGGAAATTTATAAAGAATTGAAAGTTCCTGTCGGGATATTATGCGCCGCAGTCGGGGATACGCCAGGCGCCGCATGGACGCCAATGGAAGTTATGGATAAAAATCCTGAACTTAACCCCGTACTGCAACGCTTCAAGCAGGACTGCATTGGTTCAGAAGAAAAAATGAAAGCTTTTCAGAAAGCCGTGGCAGAATTGAAAATCGCCATTAAAGAGGCAGAAGCCTCCGGCAAAAAGCCTCCTCGCGGTATTCAGGAACCGATGAACGAAATGAATTTCAGACGTCCCGGCGGATTGTTCAATGGAATGATTTATCCGCTCGCACCCTATGCTATGCGGGGAGTGCTTTGGTATCAGGGGGAAAATGATTGCGCGCGTTCAGTTGAATACCGCCATCTGCTGCCGGCAATGATCAGCAGTTGGCGTGAACTATGGGGACAAGGAGATTTTCCGTTCTACATAGTTCAATTGGCAAATTTCGGACGGGAGAAAACAGACCCGAATCAGTTTGGAGGATGGCCGGAATTGCGGGCAGTTCAAGCAACAACTGCCGCAAAGCTGACAAACTGCGGACTGGCAGTAACCATTGATATCGGCGATGCGGCAAACATCCATCCGGTTAATAAACAGGATGCAGGAAAACGCTTGTCGTTATGGGCTTTGGCAAAAGATTATAATAAAAAAGATGTTATTTACAGCGGACCAGTGTTTAAATCCATGAACGCCGAGGGCGGAACCCTTTGTTTATCGTTTGACAGCGTCGGTGGCGGTCTGATTGTAAAAGGAGAGGTGCTTAAAGGTTTTGCTATCGCCGGCAATGACAATAAATATTACTGGGCGGAAGCAAGAATTCAGGGAGATACTGTTGTTGTATCGTCGGCTAAAGTGAGTAATCCGGTTACAGTGCGATACGCCTGGGGCGATAATCCGTCCTGTAATCTTTATAATAAAGCCGGACTTCCGGCAGTTCCATTCAATGCAAAATTACCATAAATGTATTTCATCTAGGATTCTTAAAGTATGTCGAAACAGTCTAAAATCGTAATGGTTGGCGGTGGAAGCTTCAACTGGTCGCCAAGAATAATTTGTGACATGATGCTGGAGCCGGTCCTGCATGGCAGCAAAGTATTTCTGCTGGATCCCAATCAGGCTGCGGCCGGAGAGGTCAAGGCCGCATGCAGCGCCATGAGTAAAACGCTTGGCGCAAATTTCACTTTCACCGTGACAGACTGCGAGGAAAAGGCTTTTGCCGGAGCCGATTTTATCGTTATAGCAATCTCCACCGGCGGTTTGGACATGATGGCTCATGACCTGAAAATACCTGAAAAATACCATATTTACCAGACTGTCGGAGATACATCAGGACCCGGCGGGTGGAACAGAACATTGCGCAATGTGCCTGTTTTCAGCAAGATGGCGCACAAGATTGAACAACTGGCTCCGGATGCTGTCGTCCTTAACTATACGAATCCGATGGGAACACTGACTGGAACATTTTACGAAACAAGCAAACTAAAAACAGTCGGTCTCTGTCATGGAATTTTCTCTTCATTTAATCTGCTGGAAAGAATTTTCAAGGTCAAAGAACAGGATATCTCGCTCTGCTATGGAGGAGTCAATCATTTTTTCTGGATACTGGATTTTACGGTAAAGGGAAAGCCAGGCTATCCATTGCTGGCGAAAAAAATCAAAGGCAGGTCTTTTAATGATTACCTTCATGAAGGGGAAAAAGATCCAGCCGGAATGGCTCATCACCGCAGCACGCTATGCGATTTACTGTATCGTGAATTTGGATTATTGACCTACACTGACGACAGACATACCTGTGAATTTATTTCAGGCTATCTGAACCGCGATGAAGCCAGATTGAAGAAGTATCATCTGGTAAGGACAACCGTTGAAGAGCGGGTCGCAAAATGCGCCAATGTACGCAGGATAACCGCGGAACTGGCCGCCGGCACCCGCAAGCCCTTCACAAAAAGCAGAGAAACCGCAGTTGATATTATAAAGGCGTTTATCAGCAATAAACCGTTTATTGATGTGGTGAATCTGCCGAATATAGGTCAAATCAGCAATCTGCCATTGGGCGCGGTTGTTGAAACGATGGGGCTGGTCGATGCCCGCGGTTTCACCCCGCTGGCTGTCGGCAAACTGCCGGACAAGGTATTGCCGCTAGTGGAAATTCAATGCCATGTGCAGCAAATGACACTTCAAGCAGCGCTCACCGGCAATAAAGATTTAGCTTTTCAGGCGCTTCGACTGGATCCACTCTGTTCCCATCTGTCGGCCGAAGAAGTAACAGCAATGGGTAAAGAATTAATGACTGCAACGGCGGCATGGCTTCCCCAGTTTTATAAAAAGTAAAGATGGAAATCAATCATGGTTAAATTCTCTCGATTCTTATTGCCGGTTATGTTTATTATGGCAGCTGCGGGAATTGCCATCGCCGCAGATGAAAGTAAAATCATTGCGGTGTATGGAGAAGCGGCTTCGGTGAAAAATCCTCCGACCGGCTGGAGTTTTATGTGGAATGCTAATGGCCGTATGGGCGATTCAAACGGGTACTTACTGCTCAGTTACGATGATAAATCAAAGATGTACGGAGTAATAAGCAAATCCGGAACTTTAATGGCAGACCGGCCAGGCAGCAGTCGCTATCTTGACATTATTTCGGTTAGAGACAAAGATGGCGTTGCGCGTTTTTACATCGCATCATATACCATGCAAACTGATTCAACTGGCGAGATATGGATTAACAATGGCAATATCAGAAACAAGTTTTTTGCCAATGGCACGATGCTCGAAATCTATCTGAATAACAAGCTGCAATTTACAGAACAGATTAAACAGGAACGCTTCGCCCGGTTATTTCAGAAAAATCTTGGCAAATTAAAAAAAGGTGATGCAATCACAGTAGCCATCGGACCGGGTGAAAAATCTGACAAAGGCGGCGGACGGCTTCATTTCATCATTGAGGAATATCCGGCAGGGCAGAAACCCGGCGAGCCGGTCAATATTATTTCACCGCCGATAACCGCGGACGCCCCCCAACGCGGCACTGATGGCAAGATAGATAAAGGATATTCAGACAAACACAAGGCACAGTGTGCCGAAGTCGTTGCCAATAACCCTGAACTGGTTTTTGCCGGTGACTCCATCACCGCCCGCTGGCCGATGGAACTTCTGCGGGATAAATTCGGCAAATATAGACCGGTGAACCTGGGTATCGGCGGCGATTGGGTGCAAAATGTCCGCTGGCGCATCCGGAACGGCGTGCTGGATCAGGTGCATCCCAAAGTTATCGTCGTTATGATTGGCACCAATAATATCAGCGGCGGATTCACTCCAGACGAAATTGTTGACGGTATTGGATTGCTCATTAAGGATCTTCATGAAAAAGCGCCCGGCAGTAAGATTCTGCTCTACGGTATATTTCCGCGCGGTGCCGGACTCAAGGATCAAAAGCATGAGATAATCCGGCAGATCAACGTTAAACTCGCTTTAATGGCGGACAATAAGAGAATATTCTATATGGATATCGGAGAGAAACTAGTAGAGCCGGACGGTTCAATATCAACAGAAATGATGAAAGACCATTTGCATATCGGTTTGAATGGTTATAAAATCTGGGAAGCGTCATTAACTCCTGTTATTGATAAGATGATGGGTAATAATTAATCGGGAGAACGCCATAAATTAATCTTATGGCGACTCTTGCACAAGCTGGAACCCGCACGATGCTCGCATCAAGTGGAACCAATGGAGAAGATTATGAAATACAGACAGACTGCTGATGCTGCGGCAGGTTCGGCGGAAACAGCCTGCGCCAAGCCGTCCACACAATGCGAAATTCAGTTTCCTGACGCAAACCAGCCGATTTCAGTATTTGTCCTGACCGGTCAATCAAACAGCTTAGGCACCACGGAGGATCCGCAAGAGAGCGACATCACACCCGGCATAGATCCGCTTGATGCCAAAATCCCTTTTTTCTGGTCCAACCGTTTTTCACCAACGACCGACGCAAATGACCCCGTTGTTAGCGATTCCGGCGGCAAAATTGTTCCCCTGTGCGCTCAGCGGGGACGCAAGGCCAACACCATTCTATGGGGACCAGAGATTGCCTTCGGCCGCATGATGGCGGCGGCAGGCGCAGCTCCATTTCTGATCGTCAAGGCCAGTCGCAACGGGGGTGGTAATAGCTTCTGGCTCAAAGGGGCGACCGACGACCATATGTACCGCCACACTGTGAGTACAGTGCTCGAAGCGCTGGGCGCATTACCAGCCGCGGCAAAGTTCAACATCACAGCTTTGCTGTATGTGCAAGGAGAGAGCGATAAAGAGGGCGAGGCCGTCGAGGCCGGAGAGCGCTTGCGGCGGTTGGCGGAGAACCTGCGAAAGGAACTGCCGTATGCGACGAACATGATGATGCTGGTGGGAGGGATTGCCGCGCCCGGCGCTTGCCGTGATATTGTCCGCGCCAGGCAGGCGGCGCTGCCTGCCACCGATTCATCCTTCCTCTACATCGACACCATGGATCTCCAGCCCCGGCTGTACGACAACCTTCATTTCAACAAGTCAGCCAAATTCGAAATCGGTCGCCGAATGTGTGCAACGTGGCTTATGCGAAACCTTAAGGACAATAGCGAAAAAAATAAAAGTCGAAATGTCAAACAGGAAGAGCAATCATAAGATTGCCTTGCTGGCGGACAATAAGAGAATATTCTATATGGATATCGGAGAGAAACTGGTAGAGCCGGACGGTTCAATATCAACAGAAATGATGAAATACCGTTTGCATATAGGCTGGAAAGGGTATGAAATCTGGCTGACGTTATAGCACCTGATATTGATAAAATGATGGAAAATAATTAATCTGGAGAATGCCATGAACACTGCTGGAAAAAAAGAACTTTGCATCGCAATCGATTATTATGATCTGATTGATGTTTACAAGGAGTTATTCGCGGAAGAACACATCGACCGGTTACTCGGTGAATATGCGGAACGCGGAGTAACTGCTGTCCAGTGGCGTGTTTCCGTCCTTGGTCGTCTCCTTTACCGCAGTAAACTTGGCGATATGTACACCAATGAACCTTTCAGTGCGGACAATATCCCCGGGCTTGCAAATACAAGCGCCCATGTTCCACACATAAAAGCTGCGGAAGCCCGTGGCAATGCTGAACCGTTTGAAATATCCTCCATGAAGAAAAGCTTCTATAAAGCAAAAGCTATTCTGGACAAGATTGATCCGTTAGAAGTTGCGGTAAGGCTTTGCCGGAAACACGGGATAAAAATTTATCCCTGGCTGACAATTTATGATGACGCCGGATTTCATCCGCTTACATGGAGCAATCTTATCCGTAAACATCCGGAATATTGCTGGAAATCTTATGAAGGCAATCAGTATTATCACGGCATAACATCTTATGTATACCCTGAAGTTGTTGATTACCGCCTTGCCCAGATAAAAGAGATGCTGAGTTATAATCCTGACGGCATACATCTCTGTACCCGCTCTCACAGCAGGCCTCCCGGGTATAACGAGGAATTTATGAAGTTTCTGATGCATCATGAGTTTTGGGAATGGAGAGCTACTCCGTCTGGTAAAAAAATGTCTGAACTGATTGAAGCCGCAAAAAAACATTTCGGTTTCGATCCTCCGGCGGTTGAAGCATTTGAGAAAAAAACTGGCAGAAAACCTTCACCTGAAGATGACGAATGGTGGAAGTTCAGGGGCGCTTATCTGACTGAGTTTCTGCGAAAGGCAAAAAAGTTAATATCGGAAAACAATGCGGAATTAAGTTTCGGTCCGCGTTATGATTTCAATATTTATCCCGAAAACTTTTTCGACTGGAATGCGATATTAAATGAAAAGATCGCGGATAAATTACATTACGGTGCTACGGATAATTATTGCGACAAAGATAATATTGCAAAAGAATGGCCTGAATTTTTAGACTCTACTGGTCTTAAAAACTATTTCTTTTGTGTGAAAAGTAATAAAAACTCAAGTGATTTCATAAAGTCTTTTGAAGCTACCGGCAATGCCGGTTTCCTGGAAAAATTTAACGGGCTTACTATTTTTGAATCTTTTCATTTGAGTTTAAATCCGGAACTTTGGAATTTCGTTGATTATCTGAAGAAAAGCGCATCGTTTAAATAATAAAACACTATTTTACAGCATAAAAAACATAGCCGCGTTATCAATAAGGATAAATGATGAACCTGAAAGCACTGCTGACAAAGCCTGCCGCAACTGGAGCTTATACTGAAGTTATTGCAAAGTATACCGGGAAACCGGTCAAAATCAATGGAAGGATGGATGATGACTCGTGGGCAGTGGCGCCTGCATATTCTCTGGTACTGCCGCTAAAATCATTCTCATCGATCCCGGCAGGCATGCAGAAAAACATTGGCGACACTATTCATGAGCAAGGCTCGGTGAAACTGCTATGGGACGAGAATTACCTTTATGTCGGAGCGGAACTGGAAGATTCCGATGTTGTGAACGAAGGCACAGAGGATCAAACCCATTTATACAAAACCGGCGACTTGATTGAGGTCTTTCTTAAACCGGCCGGCGAAAATTACTACTGGGAAATATATGGTGCGCCGAATAATAAAAAGTCATGGTTCTTCTTTCCCAGCCGTGGCCGGATATTGTTCCCGGCATGTGCCGGATACCTGCCGCCAGACTTTAATGTTGCCGCAACAATTGACGGGACGCTAAACAACTGGCGGAAGCGGGACAATGGCTGGACCATTGAACTCGCCATTCCGATCAAAGAACTTACAGCTTACGGGGCGAAATTCGATAATTCATTCAACTGGACAGTACTGATCGCCCGTTATAACTATTCCGCCTGCCTCCAGAGACCTGAATTGAGCGCATATCCGCAACTTTCCGCAGTGAACTTCCACATCTACGAGGAGTACGCCAAACTTCGACTGGTAAAATAGTTAATAATCATATCTCCTGCTTGACGTTGTTACATTCTTATGTATATTCTTAATTAAATTATGAGAAGTCGTTTATAATTTGATGGATAAAACATATTTTATAATTTATCAGGATATAGAAAACCGATGAAGATACCAAATCCATCCCTGCGCCATTATCAGTTTATCAACGAGAACAAGGTCATCTTTCAAGCCAATAGCCACAAACTGGTGCCGGAACCGATTTTTGATATGCATCTGCCGCTGGAACTGGGCGTGGTTCTCAGCGGGAAAATGGCCCGGTATAACGATGGCATTTATTCTGAACTGCCCCGCGGCGGCATCTGGCTGGCCGGTATCCTGGAACCGCATGGCAGACAGGCGCTGATAGCAGATTCAAAAGTCGCGGTGTTTATTATCAGCGCGGATTTTTTTTATGAGACGGTTATCCCCGGAGTAGATAATTTTTTATGGCAATCCCCGTTCAACACTCCGGCCAAAGACCGTCCATTGCTGATTAATCGGATATTCTTTTGATACTTTACAGTTAACCTGCTTATTAGCAATCATTTAAATGATGATTGAAATAAAAAAATACTGGCTACTTCAATTTTACATTTAACAGTTCAAGAATTTTCTTTTGCTC
>CAIPAT010000243.1 GCA_903863035.1 uncultured Lentisphaeria bacterium | reverse complement strand
GTCGCGGATATGTTTCAGGCATATCAAATGCTCCGGTTTACGGAGACTGATTTACGCAACGAGCAAACGCTTAACCGGCGTGGCCGACTGGTGTATTCTTCAAACTGGTATCCTAAAAAATATTCCACCTGCGGGTTATTTCCGGCTGAAAACATTCATCTTGCTTTAGCATATTTTCAATGCGGCTTTAAGGAGAAAGCCATTGAGATACTGGATGCGATTACCGATGCTTATTTTATGGGTAAAAATCCCGGGATGGCAGCTCACGTCCTGTCTGCGCACGGAGTTTCTGACGGCGGCGACCTGGATTTCTCCGATGTTTCAAGCATGTATCTGCGGCTCATTGTCGAAGGAATTTATGGCATCAGGTTCCATCTGGTGGACGGCGTGATCGAGATAGCACCTGGCTTTCCGTCCGGCTGGACAGACGCTGATATTAAATTGAAGGATATTGAACTCAATTATCACAGGGAAGGCTGTCAGGAAAATATTACTGTGCATTGTGAAAAGAATGTTTGTAAACGGATAAAATTGCCGATGCGTTCTACTGTGATTGAAAATGTTTTACTGAATGACGCGCCGGTAGATTATACGCTGGAAGCCGCGGTTAATAATTGTTATCTGATTGTGGAGACGGCAATCACTGGTGTTATCAGATTACAGGTTACTCACGGTAAAAATACGGTTCCAACTATTGAGTATCCTGCTGGAGTTTTTACGGGTGACGAACTGGCAGTCAAAGTATCCAGTGGTGAAATAATTGCCTGCCGGGATACTTCCGGGACTCTTGAAAAGATTTATTTCTCGCATGACAGGCTGGCAGCAAAAGTAAAAGCCGAATCCGGCAGCCATGTGGTATTTATCCGGGTTAAAGATGAACAGTATAATGCCTGGCTGGCGACTGACATTAAGGTTGAGAGTAAAGCAGTCACGACAGGAATAATTCCTGTTGTAAAAAGTCAGTCTGACCAATTTATGCCGCTGGATATTGCTCCGTATTTCAATTGCTCTCTAACGGCAATCCATACGCTCGAATACAGAATACCGCGCCCGGCGGGATATTCAATCGGGGTCCGCTTAAACGGCAGATATGCCTGGGACTGGAATCAGAGCGGCCATAATGCGGTACAAGTAGATGATACATCCCTGAGACAGGGGAAAGGCATGTTTTATTCTCCTTCAGGAATCGGATTTGCAACACCAGAGGACGGTTTTAATGTTGCCTGCGCATCTATATGGGATAATTTCCCGACTGTCCTGGAAATCCCGTTGACAGGCAACGCTTCGGAGCTGGCGCTGTTATTCATCGGGGTTACCAATCCAATGCAGAGCAGGGTGGATAATGCCCGCTTTACGGTCACCTATGCTGACGGCTCAACGCAGTCTGTCAGTCTGGTTAATCCGGAAAATTTTGACGACTGGCTTAACGCGGCGTTGCAGACACAAAACGAAACGGTGTATTTCAGCGATTATAATCATGGTTTAATACAAAGAATTACGCTGGACTCGCAAAAAGAGCTGAACAAAATATCAATGGAAGCCATCGCCAATGAAGTAATTATCGGTCTTATCGGGATAAGTATACGAAAATAACAAGAGCGGTATTTGTCCCAAAATAAACGTAAAGGAATGTTTAATCAATGAAGATGCACTGGATTGACTGGTCGATAGTTGTTTTTCTGCTTGGCTCACTGCTGATAATTACACTTTACGCTAAAAAATACATGCGCAGCGTGGCCGATTTTCTGGCGGCGAACCGTTTAGCCGGCAGATATATGTTGACTGTAGCCAGCGGTATCGGCGGTGCGATTTCGATTATCGCGGTCTGGGAAATGGTGTACAACTCCGGACTGCCGACTCAGTGGTGGGGCATGATCGGGATGCCGATCGGACTTATACTCGGGATTTCCGGTTTTATTATCTATCGGTTCAGGCAGACCCGCGCATTGACACTGGCGCAGTTTTTTGAGATGCGTTACAGTCGTCAGTTCCGGTATTTCTCAGGCTTTATCTGCTGGGTGTCCGGAGTGTTTAATTACGGTATTTTTCCGCTGATTACCGGGCGCGTCATAGTTTATTTTTTCGGATTGCCGGAACATTTTCATCTCGGCGCATTAGAGGTACCGACCTTGCCGCTGATTATGGCTGGCTATCTGAGTATTGCATTGTTCACCGCCTGTTCCGGCGGCCAGATCAGCATCATGATTACAGATTTTTATCAGGGGATTCTGATGATGCTGATTTTTCTGATCCTCATGTGCTTTTTGATGTTCAAGTTCGAATGGAACGATATCATTGCCGGTTTGCTGATTGCTCCGGAAGGTAAATCAATGCTCAATCCGTTCAAAACCGGAGAAGTGCATGATTTCAGCATCTGGTTCTTCCTGATTGGCGTTTTCAGTATGATCTACAACGCCAGATCATGGCAGGGTAATTCCGGATTCAATGCGGCGGCCAAAACGCCGCACGAGGCACAAATGGCCGGGATTATCGGCGCCTGGCGCGGCCTTGCGACCGGATTGTGTATGCTGTTAATTCCTTTAGTAGCCTATGCCGTGCTGCATCTGCCGAAATTCTCCGAAATGGCCGCGCCGATCCATGCGCAGATCGCGGCGATTGTCGATCCGCAGATACAGAAACAAATGATTGTACCGCTATTCCTGGCCAACGTACTGCCGGTTGGGATTATGGGGTTGTTTGCTGCCGTGATCATAACTTGCTCCATCGGTTGCGACAACAGTTACCTGCATTCGTGGGGAACTATTTTTGTGCAGGACGTACTAATGCCGATCCGCAACAAGCCGCTTGATCCCAAACGGCATCTGCTCTGGTTGCGGGTATCGATTTTCGGTGTCGCATTGTTCGGATTCGTCTTCAGTATGTTGTTCCCGCTGAAAGATTTTATTTTCATGTTTTTCGCCTTGACCGGCGCGATTTACCTTGGCGGCGCCGGCGTGGTAATCATCGGCGGCTTGTACTGGAAGCGCGGCACGACCGAAGCCGCCTGGACCGCATTGATTCTCGGTACGGTGATGGCATTCGGCGGCATGCTTATTCAGAGCTACTGGACTACGATGATGGCTCCAATGCTGCTGAAATTCTGGCCGGACTGGCAATGGGTTATTGCCCATAAGGCAAACTTCCCGCTGAACGGGCAGGAAATTTATTTTTACGCCATGCTGGCCGCCTCTTTGAGTTACGTTCTGGTATCGCTGCTCGGCCCCAAACGCGTGTTTGATATGGACAAGATGCTGCATTGCGGCAAATACGCTGTAAAAGATGACGTGGTCGAAGCCGAAGACCCGCTGAAAGTCAAACGCAAAACTTTTGGCGAACTTATCGGAGTGTCCAGAGAGTTTTCCAAGTTTGAACGCTTTCTGTTCTGGGCGACATTCTGGTGGACTATGGCCTGGTGGGGAATATTCGTTGTTGGCACAGTTGTTAACATATTTTTCAAAATTTCTGACACAGCCTGGTCATGGTTCTGGTGGTTTAAGCTCTGGTGGTTCAGTCTGATTCTTGGCACCGTCTGTACCGCCTGGATATTCTGCGGCGGAGTGCGCGACGCTTTCCGGCTTTTTCGTGATCTCAAGGCTGAAAGGGTTGACAATACGGATGACGGTACAGTGAAAAAAAACTAAGCAGTGTTTAAGCACTGCGGCAATATGTTTTATCCACGATAATTTTAGAGGAATTATCATAGCAAATACTTTTGAGATGGGGAAATATGACAGATAGAATTTTCTGGAACTATTTAGAGGAGCTTCCGGAACTAGAAGCCCCTTGGCGGGAGTGGTCCATTCGATTGGCGGGCTGGCATCGTTTTAACACTTTCTATACTTAGGAACTGTCATAAAATAGCCTATGCTTTTGTACCGTTCTCTTGAATGCTTTTCGTGCCGCCTGTTCGTTACATACCTTCAGGTATGCTTCTCGCAAGCAGCCCAAACATCAAATCAAGATATTCGGACAAAATTCTACAGGTTATTTTATTCCAGTCCCTTATATCTGCGAGTCGATGGCCGCCGCGACTAAGTTATTAAATTGCCCGGCACCATGTGAACAAGGCTACCCGCGCCAGGTGGTGGAGAATTCCCCGTCCAATATTATTGCAATATGTCAGCAGAACCACGCTGATCCTATCCAGCTCAAGTTCCGGGATATTCTCATTTATTCACTGCGCCATGAAGCGCTGCATCGGGCGCTCTGCACGTCACTGAATATCAGGTATTTAGCTGACCTCCGAAAGAAAGACGTGCATATTTGGCATCTCGGCGATTACTCCGGTACGGAGGTATATTTAACCTATGAGACATCAACGCTGACCGATACCATAAGTTTGCTTTACCTTTCTCAACAGGCTCCGTTCATCCTGATGGCGCCGACAAGGAAGAACATAACACCGGAAATGCAACAGTTCATTGATAAGAATAAGTTCATATTGTTATCCATAGCAGATGAATTAACTCTGCAAACAGATGGCTCATTCAAGTCGGTGCGCAATATCCCGCAAATTTAAACACATCCGCCATAAATCAAAATCCTATTATCGTCCACAAAACACACAAAAGAACACAAAAAATCTATTTTCACCACAGAGTTCACTGAGGACACAGAGAAATACATTTTATCCACGAATGGCATCCCGCAAGGCGGGAGCACTAATAAAGCAGAAGAACTTGCTGTGACGTTTGATTTGATAACGCAAAATCAAATTCACAGCCAAATATTTATTCGTGTTCATTCGTGTAATTAGTGGACAACCTTTCCCCGGCTTTACATCTGTGTCCATCTGCGGATCGACACCTAACACCTAAAACTTAAAACTATTGAGGTAATTTCAAAAGTAGTCAGAATTCAGGAGCCAGGAGTCAGAATAATTGGAAAACGAACTTGATTTGAGTTATAATTTCATTCTGAATTCTGGATTCTGTCTTCTGAATTCCCGCAAAACGCGAGTTTTGCAATTGGCTCTATTGTTTTATGAAGAAGTCGCAAGCAGTGATACTCTTTAAGGATTGAAAATCGGGTGATTGGTTTTATAGTAAAGACTGTCGCGACCGGTTTGAAGAGTTTAAAACCATGCTGACAGAGATTGATGACAATCCCGATCCGGTATAGTAATATCGGGGTCAGATTTTCCACGAATAGTCAATACTATTTCGTTGCTTGAATACCGGTAACAATATGTCGCGCTTCCGGGAAAAGTAACTCAAGCTTCCAGCTTGAAGAAGGTCGCAAGCAGGATGCTTGCGGTACTCTGTGGAATACTATTAATATTCCGCGCCGCCGGCGCTTTTAATGAGTGGAATTAAGATTGCACGAGGCGCGGAATTTGGTAATAGTGAAGCATTATTATAGAATGGTGTTATTTGTTTTATGAACTAAATCAGAGGTGGAACAATTGATGAACGTGGTACTGGTCGCACCGGAAATACCGCAGAACACCGGCAATATCGGACGGCTTTGCGTTTCCACCGGCAGTAAACTGCATCTGATCAAACCGCTCGGGTTTTCGCTTGAAGACAAGTATCTCAAGCGGGCTGGAATGGATTACTGGAAACACGTTGACTATAATTTATATGAAAACTGGGAAGATTTCCTGGCGCGGAATCCCGATCCGGTGCTATATTTCTTTTCAACTAAAACTGAAACCGTATTCTGGGACTGCCCGTATCAGGCAGGCTGTTATCTGGTGTTCGGCAATGAAGGGTCGGGACTGCCGCCGGATTTTTATACGCGCTACCGGGATAAAATGTTCACGATTCCGATGCCTGGAGAATTTTTCCGCAGCCTGAACATCGCGAATTCGGTGGCGATCGCCCTTTATGAAGGCATAAGAAGGACAAGTGGTAATTGCAAAAGTAGCCGGGGCGACAATATCCAATAACCAACATAACAGCCAAATCCTCAATATCCAATATCCAACATAACAGCCAAATCCTCAATATCCAATATCCAACATAACAGCCAAATCCTCAATATCCAACACGGAATATCCAATATCCAACATAACAGCCAAATCCTCAATATCCAATATCCAGCATAACAGCCAAATACTCAATATCCAATATCCAACACGGAATATCCAACATCCAACATAACAGCCAAGTACTCAATATCCAATAACCAACACGGAATATCCAATATCCAGCATAACAGCCAAATACTCAATATCCAACACGGTATATCCAACATACAAGTAAAAAATAAAAGCCGGAAGCCAAGTAGGCCAGTTTCGCCGAAACTGGCTCAAAAGGCGGTTT
>CAIPAT010000242.1 GCA_903863035.1 uncultured Lentisphaeria bacterium | reverse complement strand
CCCGTCTCGCAACTTTATCCTCACGCGTTAGCCAGTGGCTAGTGATTAGGCTACATACCTGAAATGGACAATTGGTATGGACGAAACATTTCATTCGTCTAGTTTAGTGATACCTTACCTGGACACACGTTCAATCAATGTGAAATTGTTAATAATAAACGACTTACAAGCTTTATTGATTCTCCTGTGTCTCATTTGTTTCATTTGCTTCATCTCCTTATTTTATGTTGATTTCTTTAATATATCATCAAAAACATATCAGAAAAAGGCTCTATTTCCAGCGGAACGCTTTCGGCAGAAATCCGGTAGTCGACATTTTTCCAATGCCCATACCCCATCTTATATTCTTGTCATCAGCTTGCGGAACAATACTGACCAGCAGTTCATGAATACCTGGTTTAAGTCTAAGATTTCTTTTGATCTGATTCAATGGCGCCCCGCCAAGGCATGGACTGAAAATGGTATTGCACATAGACTGTTTCGACTGGAAGCGGCCAGGCTCCTGGCCAAAGAATGGCCTGGAACGCCCGAAGAGCATGTCCTCGTTATCACTCAATGCTCCATCTTTATTCCAGTCTGGATCCAGGTATACCTGACACGACGCCGGGGTGTTGAACATGATGCTATATTCGTCATCTTCGTCGATCTTGAATTTCAGTTTAAGCAACAACTGCAAAGTACCCTCGAAACGCTTGAGGTCCAGTGTTGTTAAAAGCCCGGGCAACTCGACAGGTTCCCACTTGCCGTTAAAGCCAAGCAACGGAATATGCCACCAGTGAAGATTTTTCAATGCGCAAACTTCGGCGTGAATTTTGTGCTCACTCCAGTCAGGTTCCGGCTCCGGCGGCAATGATGTAAACTCGCCGAGTCTGTTTTTTAAAGCGATGACCAGATCGGTGAAAGCGTCCAGTGTTTCAGGCGTCTTGAGATTGACAATCTTGGATTCGCGCACAACAAGGTCACGCCCGATCGGCTTAAGCCATTTCTCCCCGACAGCCTCTGGGTTGATCAGTCCGAGTATGGCACCGGCCGTGGCGGCAGTACAGTCGGTATCCATGCCGCAATTAGTCGCAATACATATGCTTTTTCCGAAATCCCCTTCGCCAGCCAGAAGAGCAAGCACCGTAAACGCAATATTCGGCAGTACGCAACTGGCGAATTCACTGGCATATGTGTTGAATATTCTGGAACGGACATTCTTCCAGTCGCGCGACTCCTGCCACCAGATGCATGTATCAGTTATGCTTTTATGCAAGGTACTGTTTTCAGGAAGATACGACAATCCGGTTTTAATTAGGCGCGTTACGTCGGATTCGACAAACGCCTGGCTTTCCATGGCGGCAAGAAAGACTTCCGCATATATACCGTTCTCGGCATGGTCGACACTCCCGTCCTCAAAAGCATATTTCGCCGCAAGATTCGGGTCTCCAGGCGCCAGACATGCCCACAATTCGCTACGTATCGCAGCGCCCATGCCGTCGCAGAAATAATTGTCATAACTCCCGGAATACGGGGGACGGATACCGTTGCGCAGATTGCAGATAGCTACGGCATATTCATCTGCATTGTACTCCATATGCTTCAGCCAGATATCGCCAAGTATATTGCGATTAAGCCGGGGAGCATCCATATTCTGGAGTGCGCAGGCATACATTACCTGCAGCTCCAAATCGTCGTTCGGCAGCATCTGGTTCGGAATAGGATCGTAATAGCTTACGTCGTTCATGCCGGGGTATGCTTCAAAGGGCGCTCCCAGGACGCCGCCTACAGCTTTCCCAAGCCAGCAGCCTAACACTTTTTTGCGGTAATCTTTTATCTCAGTTTTCATAATTAACCTTGATTTATTTTTTGTTTTCATAAATATTCTTGATTTATTCCACTTATATTATTATATTGTTTTTGCCGGGAAAGTAAATTCAATATTGTCCATAGTATTTATAATATTGTCCAAAGAGAGGTGCAGAATATGTCTTCCGGTACCATTAAAAGCCCTCGCGAGGAAGCAGATTTTCAGTCCGGCCAGTCTGTTATCACAATGAGAGGCATGCGATGGCGCGGAAAACGCCCGGCTGACTGGAGTCTGATATTGGCGCTGGAAGGACAGGGCGAGATCATATCTGACGGGGTTGTGACGTGCTCGGATAAAGGCGTTTTGACACTTATATCGCCCGGACATTGTCAAGACTTTCATGCCGTCGCGGACTGGAACATTCTGTGGTTTCATTTTTTGAAGCGTCCGCACATGCCGGAAAAAATTATTTTATCTGAGACGGCTCCTGGAATCTGTCAGATCCGGCTGTCAAACCGGGATTTTCTTCGCGCGTCTCTGGTACTGCACGAGGCTCACAATCTTGATCTTGCGCGCGGAAAAGGATGGCATTCTTTGGCTTATAATCTGCTTGAAAATGTTTTACTCAGGGCTGGAATTCTGGCCGAGCAAAACGAAAACCGGCTTCCTGCCGGAATCGCGCGGGCACAAAAGATTCTCGCAAATTCGAAAAAAACACCGGATATGAACAACCTCGCCGCTTCCTGCGGCATGTCCCGTTCATCCTTTTATTCGCTATTTAAAAAAGTTTGCGGCGTTTCCCCGCGCGATTACAGGGAAATTATCGCATTACGCCGCGCTCAAAGCCTTCTTGAAAACCCTGGCATCGCCATCGCCGAAACCGCGGCGCGGACTGGATTCCCCAATATATACTATTTTTCCTTGCGCTTTAAAAAATTTGCGGGAATGTCTCCATCAGCTTACAGGGCTAAACGTGCGCTCGGAAAAACTTAGGCGCTGTCATGAAATAATCTGTGGGTTCAATGTTATGCGTTATCAAAAACTCTGCAAAAAAGAATAAAAATAAATTTTAAAAGTTGAAGAATGCCGGCATCCAGCGCATTGCCAGTAGCCCGACGAATAAGCCCAGGCGCGGGGTGCTTTCGCTTGCAACGGTTGGATACGTTTAATCATCTGCGGAATGTCTGTCTGTACTGGGAATAACGCGTAATGATTTGATAGATAAATATCTGATTGCTGAAAGCTCCGTTGTGCGCCGTTCCGCAAGGCGGATACAGGAGCGGATAGCCTTGATTACCGGGCAGCCCGGATCTTCAAGCACGAAAAAAGGGGAAATATTATCCACAGATGACGTCCCGCAGTCGCGGAACTAACCCGAGAGTTAGCATGACACAGATGAAAAACGTGAAGCGGTAGAACCCGGGATTGGGGGTTATGGTCGGCCGCATAGCTATCAAGAGCTAAGGAATTTTGAATTGAATATCTAATATCCAATATCCCGTCACGCAGTCACGGGATCCAGCATGATGGGAAAATGTCCAACAGAAGAAATGAAAAATCTTTCTAAAGTAACTTAAACAACGAAACTAATGTTTGACCATGTACTATTTTGTCATGTTATTTCACCATCGCTGCCTGGCGGAACATAATGAGTGTCGCCGCCCAGTTTCTGCCAGGAACGGTAGAGCAGCACTAGAAAAATCATGCCCATGACCAGAAACGGAAAACCCCAAACTGGAATCATTCTGTAGCAAAAATCCTTGCCCCAGGTTTCGTCTGGAAATACACGCCGCATCAAGTCAATATATCCTCCAGCCACCACACCGCCCAAGGCACCTATTCCGGCCGAACAGAGGGCGTTGAAGGAACAGAACTGCCCAAACCGGTCTTTGGGCAGGATGCGCATATACATCGGTAGCCCCACGACTAGATAAATTAACGTTAATGGCACGTTTATTACATTCAACGCAATTACTATCTTGAAATTTACTTCGGGCGTAAAGTTGGTAAAAAGCCAGATGAAATTTAACGGCGCTATTGACAGTAGCCCGACTTTGATCCAGAACATCACCCGCAGCGGATGAAAGCGGTCAGCCAGTGCGCCCGCCGGGTAGGTCAGAATTACGTTGGCGACTCCCACCGCAGCAGCAATCGTCCCCAGTTGCTGAAGCGTAAGCCCCAGCGACAAGCTGAGGAAGACATTAAAAATTCCACATGCTCCCGACAGACTCCAGAACATGTTGTGCAGGAAAAAGTAACGATAGATGCGATGTTTAAGACATTCACCTGCATAGTTCTTGACCATTTGAATTACATCCCCACGTTTTTCCGCCAACTTTGACGGCGGCGGGTATTTACCCTCCTTGACCATGAGACACATCAAAGTGAATCCGACGAAATAAAGCCCGGCGACCAGCAGAAAGATCAGGCGCAGATGACTCAAGGCATATTGAAAAATAAAATAATTGTAGATTACCCCGGCGCTTGCGCCCACGATACGGAACAAGCTAAAAAAACGGGCCATGACATTTTGTGGCACCACATCGTTGAAAAAATACCAGAAAACGGTGTTGACAAACATATCGCTGAACTTGAAAAGTCCCATCGCCAGCGCAATGACCCCGACGGTGACCGCTGCCGTACTCCAGCCGGTAGCCGTACCAATCATACTGTGAAACCAGCCGCCAAGCTCGGTAGAAAATGCCATAATACAGAGCGCCATTGAAACAAATGGCACGGTAAAGAGCATGAACGGAATGCGCCTGCCAAACCGACCACGGTGACGGTCGCTGGCCGTGCTGATAATGGGATTTAGCGCCACATTCAACACACTGGGGATGGTTACCAGCACCAATCCCATGATCCAGTTGGGAGACTGCAACTCCTTCAGCCTTAGTGGTACGATGCTGGGTACAACCGTTTCCATCATGGTAAAACAAAAGTCCCCCCACAATATCCACATGAACAGCGAGGCCAGCCCCGCTTTAGAATAGACCAGCGTGCCGACATAATAAAGCGGATGTTTCGCCGCCGGAACGCAGGGAACATCCGAAACATCACCATTGATGCTGTTATCATGGATATTTTCCAGTTTATTATTTTCCAATTTGTTCAAAGTCTGTTCTGTTTCCGGCATCATTATCCTTTAATTTTCAGTTACACTCTATGTGGCGCTATCGGCATTGCCGATTTGTTACAAAACTACGGCTTTGCCTCTCACCGGCAACCCCAAAATTTCTTCCCGATACCCTCAGTATAAAAATACCACTTATTTCTTCACGGCCAGTTTTTCCGCCTGGTGTTTCATCCAGATGTCGGTTTCCTTGACCTCCTCGCCGATATACTGGAGCGCTTCCTCCCAGTACTTCTTCGATTCCAGCGGCTCTTCGTCAAGCTGCCAGTACTGAGTCATTCGGCGTTCCTTGACAATCGGGCCTTCGCCTTTGGCTAATAGATATTTACTTAGAGCCTCAGCGCCGATTTTTGCCTTTGGCGCAAACTTATCTGAAGTCAGGTAGCTGATGATGGATTCGAACATTCCCACAGTTTCTGGAGTACCCTTGTTGAGTCCGGTAAAATTAAAGCCGCTTACGAAAAGACGGCCCTTGCCGACTTTCAACTCGAAAAGATATCCGAACTTACGCATGGTGTAGGCCGGCTGCAGTTCGGAAAGCTTGAAGTTGTAAACGTCAAAACGATCCCGCACCGCCCTGTCAACGCCTTCCATTATTGGCTCGACTTTTACCGGAAAATCATCAAGGATGATCTTGTCGCAGTCATTCACCAGGCTTTGGAACTGCAAATTTAAGAAGCCGTCGTTCGGGAATTTTGCCAGCGCCGGATTGGACCGGATGAATGCGCCGTTGTTGTGGCCGCGGTCCCAGATCACTCCTTTAAAACGGTCCCATACCGCGGGCAGGTAATATTTTTCCTTCGCTGCCCGAACTTTACGGTCGCGGGTTACCGGCACGCGATACATTACCCACGCGTCACCGCCCTTATCCACATGTTCAATCAATTCATTTGAAAAACGATTGGCTATCATAATTTTTGCATCGGGACGGTTTTGAATTTGCGGGTAGCGGGCGGACGGAAAAACTTCATCCAGTGCAATTTTAGCCTCAAGATGGGGCAATGCTGCTGGACGGTCGGGGTAAACCCACAGATCCCAGGAGTTGTCAACCAGCGTTTTTCCCTTGGCGTCAAGCAGCATGAATTCGAGTTTCAGTTGCTTTGCATTTGGACTGGCGGGCATTTTTATGGCAAGCTCGGCGATATCCAGACGGCCGCGACTGGTCAGATCAATCTTTTCCAGTGTACCGGCGGATATCTCCTTGCCATCGGCGTCGCTGAGAATGAATTTGAAATCCGCCAAGCCTGTGAGGTCAAAGGAAAAGTGCGATACCGCTACCGGAATAAGGACTTTCTCGTTTTCAAAAAAAGTCCGTCGCGGCATATCGGCCAGGATTACAGTGTCGCCGTTAAACTTGAGAAACGTCTTTTCGTCTACGCCTTTGTAATCGTCGAAACAGTCAACAACACCGTTGCTGTTTTCATAGCGGTCGGTGTCGCAGAACTGCAGAAAATGAAAACCGCTGATAACTTTGCTGCGGCGTGCCGCCTCCAATCCTAATCTCCAGGAGAGGAATTGAAATTTAACTGAAGCTTCACGCATAATATCATATTTTTTGGTGTAACCTTTGGCTTTAACCATTTTTTTTAGTTCAGCCAGCCACCATGGTGTTTTTTCAGGATTGTATTTTTTAAATTTGGCTTCGAGTTCGTCAAGGTCTCGCAGTCCGGAATAATGGCAGATCTCATGCGCCAGCACGGGGCGCGGCGAGGGCATTTTTCGCATAATCTTCCAGTTGCAGTCATCAACCTTGTCCTGTTCGATCATCGGCAGATTTTTTGCGGAGCCGGCAATAATCCAGTTTTGAGTGTTATCGAACATATTGTAACTATGACCGAGCGGATAGAAATAGCTCATGTGCTGGACATCGAGATCAACGCTCTTGCGGTCAAACTCGCCGCGGGAACAGGTGTCGAGGAAAAAACGGGTGGGATCAAGTTCTTTTGTAATATTATAAAATTCTTCACAGATCGGATTGCGACCGGGATGGTCGATTTCGTTGCCCATGCAATAAATTATTAAAGAGGTGCAGTTACGTAATTTTTTGACCATGGCAATCCATTCATCGCGGTTGAGCAGGTCACCCATTTCCATCATGGTCGAGCGTTCTTTCTGATATTTGCCAAAATATTTGCGCATTTCAACATGGATCAGAATACCCAGCTCATCAGCGGCCTGGAAACATTCCAATGGAGGAATTTCGGAATGAAAACGGATGAAGTTAAAGCCATAGCGTTTCATCATCTTCATATATTTAGCATAGAAGTCATACAATGGCAGGTTCATCAAATTGGGATGGTCATGGGCTTCTCGTCCGCGAATCACGCCACGAATGAAAATTTTCTCGTTATTGAGATAGACATCGCGGTCGGATATGCTGAATTTACGCATTCCAAATTTAACTTCCTGCGAAACCTTTTCCTTGCCGATGGTTAAATTCATGACAAATTTATAGAGGTGCGGGGTATTGATATTCCACGGCTTGAAGTTTTTAATCGTTTCTGTTATGGTAAATTTGTGTTGAGGCTTGAGTTTTGATTCGCCTTTGGCAATAACTTTGGCGCCATCAAGTATCTGCCAACTGCAACTCTGACACAATGCCGGAACCGTGAATTTGGCGACAACGTTGGAATTGTCGTAATCGGGATACACGAACAGATCTTCAAAATAATTTTGCATGGTGGTTGCCTTCTATAAAATTAAGCTTGTTTAACTTTAGCTAAATCTCCGTTGATAGTTATTCCGCCATCGGCAGCGATGATGGTGCCATTGATGTAGGATGAATCATCAGAAGCCAGAAAAAGCGCTAATTGCGCAACTTCATCCGGGGTTCCCCAGCGCCTTAATGGCGTACGCAAATTGATAAAGGCGACACTATCAAAATCGTCGCCGTCCGGATTGGATTCCTTGACCATGTCTGTGGCAATCGCCGCCGGCGCAATGCAGTTCGTGCGGATTCCGTAGCGTCCGAACTCAGATGCCAGCGAACGGGTAAGAGCGACCGTCGCCCCCTTGGTGGCGGTATAGGCGTCGCACTTGGGAATGCCTATAACACCGGCACTGGATGCAGTATTGATGATCGAACCGCCGCCTGATTTTTGCAGTAACGGGATGGCGTATCGGCAGCAATGATAAATACTGTTGAGATTAATGCCAATGACCCGGCTCCAGATGTCCGGCTCGATGTCGGTAATCAGTCCGTCCTTGCCGTTCAAATATACGGAGGCGTTGTTATACAGGACATGCAGCGGACCAGCCTCGGCGACACAAGCAAAAGCCGCCTTGACAGAATCGTTGCTGGACACATCGCATTTGATGAACACTGCCTGCTGTCCTTTGCCTGTGATGGTCTTCTCAGCGTCGAAACCGCTTTTCTCATCAAATTCCAGAATGAAAATCTTCGCGCCTTCGGCGGCGAAAAGTTCGGCGGCAGCGCGTCCGATGCCTTTGCCGGCTCCGGTGATAGCACAAATCTTGTTTGCAAGTCTCATAGCCTATATTCCCTTTATATTTTATATTGTTTCAACAACATTATTTTGCCCATGATTTCATTGATCGATGGAATAACCGCGTCTTCCAAAACAGGGCTGAATGGTGTCGGACAGTTTTTAGAGCCAATAACAACTGGCGGGCAATCAAGCAAGTCGAATCCCTCCGCCACGACACGCCGGACAATCTCAGAGCCAATCCCGCATTCAGTATGCGCCTCCTGGACAATCAATATTCTGCCGGTTTTAGCTAATGAATCTAAAAAAGTTTTCATGTCCAGAGGATCTACCGTTTTCGCATCGATAAGCTCGACGGAACAGGCATCGCCAATTTTCTCAATGGCGGCAATGACTTTGCTCCTGGAATAGCCAACTGTCACCACTGTCACATCTGATCCGGCCTGGACAACTTCCGCCTCGCCGATTGGAACTGTAAATTCGCCTTCAGGAACGAGTTCTTTTTTATAATAAATGTTGCGGTTCTCGATAAAGACAACAGGCGAATCGTCACGGATTGCGGATTTCAGCAACCCTTTGGCGTCTTTCGCCGTCGCCGGCATGACAACTTTAAAACCCGGAATATGAGCGAACCATGCCTCAAGGCTTTGCGAGTGCTGGGCAGCCTCGCGTGTTCCTGTACCAGTTCCGCACATCCGGATTGTTATAGGCATCTTCACCTTCCCGCCAGACATCAAAGGAAGTTTTGCAATCTGGTTGCACAACTGATCCATGGCGACATCGACAAAGTCCATATACATGAATTCGAGCACCGGACGCAGTCCGCACATAGCCGCACCGGCTGCCAGCCCGGTGAAAGCCGACTCGGAAATGGGAGTACCGATTACCCTTTCCAAGCCAAAGCGTTCGGCAAGTCCTTGCGTTTCTTTCCAAACCCCGCCGTCAACATCCACATCTTCGCCGATGATGAAAACAGACGGATCTCTTTCCATTTCCTCGGCAAGCGCTTCGTTCATTGCTTCGATATAGGTCATGGATTTCATTAGCGGATAAACTCCTCTGTGAATTGTTCAACCCTGGGATACGGGCTTTGGCGGGCGAAATCAACTGCTTGATCAAGCTCCCTGTTCACTTCCAGTTCCAAGTGCGCCACCTGTTTGTCAGTGAGCAGATCCGGATGTTGCGACTGAAGCCGGTTGAGCGGGTCTTTTTCAGGGGTACGCCAGATGGCAAGTTCCTCATCAGGCCTGGTGTCGGCTATTATTCCGCAATGCGGTTCCACCCGGTAGGTTTTGCAGTCCAGCAAAAAAGGGCCTTTTCCCGCGCGGACATGAGACAACGCCTTGTGGATGGCTTGTGAAACATCCTCGACATCGTTCCCATCAACGGTCAAGGCTTGAACATTGTACCCGGCGGCGCGTTTGGCCATGTCCTCGTCGGCGGTGGAAGCCTTGACCGGCGTTGTGGCGGCATAGCGATTGTTCTCGCAAACCGCTATCAACGGAAGTTTTTTCAAAGCGGCCAGATTCAATGATTCATGGAAAGTTCCCTGGTTTGATGCGCCTTCGCCGAAGAAAGAAACACTCACAGCGTTTGTCCCTTTATATTTGGCTGCGAACGCGGCACCCAATGCGAGCGGTATGCCGCCTCCGACAATACCGTTGCCGCCCATGAACCCTTTTAACGGATCGAACATGTGCATTGAGCCGCCGTGGCCTTTTGAGCAGCCGGTAGCGCGCCCCATAAGTTCGGCCATGGCACCTGATACATCGCCGGTTTTTGCCAGATAATGACCATGCCCGCGATGTGTGCTGAACACGAAGTCGGAGTCCTCAAGCGCATCGCAAACCCCGACCGCAATCGCCTCCTGCCCGATATATAGATGTATCGCCCCGTAAATTTCTCCGCCCCGATAAAGCTGTTTGACCCGCTCTTCGAAACGCCTGATGGTCAGCATGCGTTTATATATTGACGATACGGCTTCTGCGGTTCCTGTCTCTTTTATTTTGTTTTTTACGCGCATGTATAATCTCCTATTCTGCGCAATGTCTGAACACACGCCTGAACATTTTCCGGCGGCGTGTTGTGGGGAATGCCTTCACCGGTACAGAAGAGATAGCCGCCGCCTGGTTTGCCGGCATTGACAATACGGGCAGTCTCCTGTTCCACATCTTTGACCGAGCCCAGTTGCAACATTGAAACCGGATTGAGATTTCCCATGATGCATTTTTTGCCGCCGATTGCCGCCTTGACCTGGGAGATGTCCACGCCCTCGCCGACATTCACGGCGGATGCGCTGATGTTTGCCGCAATCGCTTCGAAGTAGTCAATCCTGGTTTCATTGCCGTGATAGAAAGAAAAAGCACCAAGCTTACTGATCAGTTGTGCGCTTCTGTCGGCAGGCTCGGCCGCAAAGTCAACGAAAGTAGAAAGCGGAATGAATTTCGAGGTGGCTATACAATCGCCGAGCCACAGGGCGTCGGCGCCTGCCTCAACTTGCGCCTTCGCCCAGATTGCATTGCAGCGTTCTGTCCAGCTCATCCAGTCCCGGAACAATTGCGGATCTTCAAGCATCAGCATCAACGATTCCTGCACTCCCAGGAGAAGAGACACGGCGGTGAAAGGCGCGGCAATGCGGCTGGTGACGCAACGCGAACTGCCAAAAAATTTTTTGATTAAGCGCAAGCCGGCCAGGTGCAGCGGCATGCGTCCGTCTTTGTCCGGCTCCGGTAACCGTAGGGAATTCAAGGTTTCGCGAGTTGGCTCAAGATGCCGCAGGACACCGGGTGGAATCCAATCGTCATCGGTTACTTCGATACCCGTGAATTGCCACTCAATCAAGTCATCTGGAAAAAGCAGAGTCCAGTCATAATCGAACTTGGCTATAACAATCTTCCATAACTCCAGCATTTTCTCCGGGTCAGTGCGGTATTCCCGGTGAGTGAACGGGGTTTGCCTGACATCAAAATCACACCCCAATGGCAGAAATGGCACACGTGAAGGCTCCTCCAGGCTGGCGCATTTCCTGATATCTTCAATTATATTGTTTTTTCTATCTTTCATAGTTTTACTGTTTACTGATCATTTGTCCGTTCTTTCATTCTTCACCACTGCGCCTTGGGTACCGGCAAACCTTTTCTTACTTGTTCAAGCCGCCACTTGGCGTCTTCAAAACTCCTGGGTGCGTAGCGGTTTTCAAGCAGGACCAGCATTCTGGCGTCCGGAGATTCCTGAAGTGCAACCGGCAACTCCTCAAGCGCTCCACTCCAAAACAGTACGATTTTCCTTTCCGCCGTGTCTTTCACCAGTTGCCGGAAATTGTGCAGATCGGGATTGCCTAAGTGAATGGCATGGACACCCGGGATGTCATTGAGCATGGTTGGCAGCAGGCGGTTGCCGTCGCCGCAATAGTGCAGCCAGCCGCCGGAGAATGGCGCAAACGCCTGTGCGTTGTACGGGGCAACCTGGCGGGCATACATCTCTTTGGAAATTAAAGTTGCCGAATCATCGCAAATCCTGATGCCGCCGTTGACCAGTTTCAGTCCGGCAATATGATAAGCGGTGTCAGCTTTGTCGCCCATCCGCTTCTGATGAAACTTATTATATTCAATGAAAGTACGGGTTACCAGTTCCATTAACTGTTCGAACAGTTCCGGTTCATCATGCAGACCAAGATAAATATCTGATCCCCAGATTAAACAGGCTAAATCAAAGGGCCCTTGAGTATCAGGAAGTGTGAAGTGAATGACCTGGGAAAGCTTCTCGTAGCCGCTCAATAATTCGCGTGCAGTGTCCTGATATTCGATTATCTTTTGTGTGTGTTTGCAGGAGGCAAAGTCAGGCACTCCGGCATCAATCAGGCGCTTTAATTTGTCGCGGTCATTCAGACCTTCCGACATCGAGTTGCCTTCATTGGAGATAATCGTTTCAATGCCGAAAAGCTCAGGTATATTCACAACACCGTATTCCGGACGGATTTGATACAGCCGGTCATCTTTTAACAGTGCGCCGCTATAGACCCAGCCTAGAGAATTGATGATATTTTTTTCAACGTCATCCCAGCGCTCGGTAAAGGTGTAGACGGGCCAGTCGCTATTTGGAAAAAGTCCGACAACACAGGGTAAATAGGGCAGTTTTCTGCCATTCCATAAATCATTTTGCAACTGTTCAGTCTGAGCCACATGCTTGAGATCAATGACGGCTTCCAGTTTGTCCAACAGATGCTTGAAATTATCATTTTTAAGTTTCATGGGAATTTCTCCAGTTTAAATCGAAATTGGATAGGCTCCGTATTTCCTGACAGTTTCAACCATGGCGACGAAATTGGCAGGATTTACCGCCGTTGATATTGAATTAGCCGAGGAAAGAATATGCCGTCCTCCGGTGGAAAAGTCACGAATCGTTTTCAACGTATACGCTTTGATTTCCTCCGGTGTGCCGCGACCTAACAAATCAATGTTGACCGCCCCCATTGCCCCGACATTCAGTTCGTCGCGCACTCTGGCTAAATCCATATAAGGCGATTCCAGAGGGCCAAACATATCAACACCGGTTTCCGCCATCATGGGCAGCAATTTCCAGCAATCTCCATCGGTATGTTTAATGACATAACCGCCTGCATCTTTAATTGCTTTAACGACTTTGCGGAATCCAGGCAGCATGAATTCGCGAAAATGTTCGGGACTGATCATCGGACCGCTTTTCGCAGTGTAATCATCGCCCAGAAAAATAATATCCGCCCCCATGCCAATCAGTTTCCCATAAAGTTTGGCGTGATAAGTCGCGGCGATATCCACCATGGCGTGAACTAATTCAGGCTGATCGAAAAAGTCATAAATCAGTGTCTGTAAACCGGCGCGCATATATTGCGGGGCGGCAAAAACTTCTTCTCCTACTACGGCAATTGCCCGCTTTCCTTTGTATTGCTTAACTAAACGCGCAACTTCAGCAATTACCGTAGCCTTATCGGGATCGGGTGGGACGTAATTTTTGATATCATCAAAGGAGGAGAGAACCGGCGGTTCCTGTATGACCGAAATGACATTGCCGTCATTTTTCTGCACTGCTCCCCATTTATCCTGCCACAAACCCTGGCTTTTGTCAATCCAATGAATGTTCTCCGGCTGTTCTGCCATCGTCAGGCAGGTAACAATATCCACATCGTAATGTTCAATAAACTCATCGTAAGAACAACCGGGCATAAGTGCGTTCATGATTTTTTGATCGATAAACATTTCCCCGTATGGCACCCGGTCAGGTGTTTTACCCTGCAATGTCGCTAATACCCGTTCCAGTGAATTCATTTTAATATTCCTTTCACCGCTTTTACAATATGCTGAACACCCAGCCCATATTCTTCAATCAGCCATTTCTGCGAACCGATCTTGCTGACGTTAACATCCGGCAGCGCCAGGCGTTTGAATGGGATTTTGCCCAGTCCGTTATCCATTAGGACTTCCGCTACTGCTGAACCCAGTCCGCCGCAGATGTTGTGTTCTTCAACAGTCACAATGGCTCCGGTTTCGGTAGCAGCTTTTTGGATCGCTTCAGCATCAATGGGTTTTACCGTATGCATGCTGACCAGACGACATTTAATGCCATTTCTCTCTAACTCTTCCACCGCCAGTTTACAATTATGGCCAATTGTCCCGGTAAAAATTACCGTGGCATCTCTGCCATCACGAATTACATTAGCCTTGCCAATGGTAAATTTCACCGGCCCATCGTAAACATCCGGTTCTTTTTTGTAGCCGCAGCGGTAGTACACCGGGCCGTTGTATGCCATCATCGCCTTGGTGGCTTCAATCGCCTCGGGAATATCACAAGGCGCAATTACCACCATATTGGGCAGCGCCCGGAGAATGGCGAGATCTTCGGTGGAGTGGTGGGAAATGCCTAACGGGCCATAAGCCATGCCGCCGCCGATAATGACAATTTTTACGTTGGCTTTGTGATAACAAACATCATTACGAATTTGTTCCAGACACCGCAGTGTGGGAAAATTAGCGATAGAGTAGGTAATCGCGATATTCCCTTCCATTGCCACCCCGCAGGCTACACCGGTCATATTCTGCTCCGCCACTCCGCAGTTGATGAAACGTTCCGGAAACGCATTGGCAAATCCCTCAATTTCTCCATAACCGATATCCGCTAAAATCATATAGACCCTGGGGTCTTTTTTTGCAATTTCCAGTAAAGCCTTATTAAATGCAGCTCTCATAATTATATTCCCTTCGCTTTAATTTCCGCTACCGCTTTTTCGTATAAATCCTTAGTTACAGGCCCGTAATGGCAATTAAAGTTGCCTTCCATAAAACTCACCCCTTTGCCCTTGATTGTCCGGCAGATAATCGCCGAGGGCTTACCCTTTTCCACGGGTAATTTAGTCAGAGCTCTTTCGAGTTGGTCGACATCATGTCCGTCTTCCACCACTACTGCGCCCCAGCCGAAATCCCGGAGCTTGACATCGAACGGATCCAGGTTGATGATGTCTTCTGAATTTCCCAATGCCTGCAGGCGGTTGTAATCAACAATCATTGTCAGATTATCCCAGCCATGCTGCCCGGCAAGCATAATGGCTTCCCAGGTGCTGCCGGCATTGCAATCGCCATCGCTGACAACACAGAAAATACGATGCTTTTGTTTAGTACGATGCCCCACCAGCGCCATTCCGGCGGCAACCGGCATCCCGTGTCCTAGCGAGCCGGTCGAAAATTCCACGCCATTGATGTGATGTGAAATATGTCCGGAAAGTTTGCCCGCGTCCTGATAGTAGGTATCCAGCCAATCTTTCGGAAAATATCCCAGCTCCGCCAGGGTGGCAAACAATGCCCCGCCGCCATGACCCTTGCTGAAAATCACCCGGTCGCGTTCAGGATTATCAGCATTGTCAGGCGAGATGTTCCGTAAAAACTTTAAATACAGTACTGAAAGAATTTCAGCACATGATAACATGCTTCCAATGTGACCGCTTTGTCCGCGATAAACCATTTTCAAGCAGTTCAGCTTAACTTTATAAGCAAGCTCCCGACAATTTTTGTTTTTTAATTCTGCCATTTTTAATCCCTGTTTTATCTGATTCCAATAAATTGCTCGTCCGTATATTACAGTTTAATTGCTAAGTGAAACAAAGTCAAGGGTATTTAGTGAAAAAAATAAATCTTTATTTGATAATTTTACCCATACAGCGGGGATGATTTTAAACTTTAACTATTGTTTTGTGTTATTGTCTTCAAATTCTTTACTTGAAGGCAGCGCCTGAAAGAGTTATTAATACTTTCTCATAAGGGTTAACGAGTTGATATTCTTCATTGAGTGAGCTTTTACTTTGTATAAATGGCAAGTTGCTATTGCTCCGAAAGAAAACCCACTTACGTTTTCAGGTAGGAATGCAATCCAAATAATGCAATATGGTTTTGTTTCGGAGCAATAGTATTTTTACAAAGTTAAAGGGCAAGCATACATGGCCAGTACATTTTCTACAGGAGAGTTATCCTGTATGCAATGAGCGGGTGCAAAAATATAACCGCCATTTTTATTCATGATCTCAAGTGTTTTATAGCATTCTGCCCTTACATCATCCGGAGTGCCAAAACTCAATGCTCCGGTCGTACTGATCGCGCCATGAAAAGCCAATTTATCGCCGAAATTTGATTTTAGATATTGCGGATTCATATTCTTTGCCTCCGGCTGCAAGGTTTGTACCGCTGATACGCCCATTTCAATGAAATCATTATAGACCCAACTGCTTGAACCGCAAGTATGTATCATTACTGGAATATTGAATGACTTGGCTAAATCAATAAACTTCTGATGAATCGGACGCAAATGCTTGCGATAAGTGTCAAGACTGATCATTTGACCAATTTGAGTACCTAAATCCTCCCCCATCCCAAAAAGATCAATTCTACCCGATGCCGCCTCAAAAGTGCGCCGTATAATTTCCAACTGCACATCCGTTCTGCGTCGGGCCAATAACAATCCGGCCTCGTCATCCAGAGCTAAATCAATCAAGGTTTGTTCCATTCCACGAATGCGCCCGTTTGCATTAATTACATCAGCGGTTCCTGGATCGCCAGTTACTATGGCATAATTTTGGTATCCCCGGCATTTTGCTTTAATCTGTGAATAATCAAAATCATCTGCGGTCGGCAACGGCCAATTCGCCACCGCCTCAATGTCTGCTTCGGCAAGCGGGAAATCGCAATAGTCCCAATACCCGCCTGCATCATGTTCAATCCACTTAGTGCGAACTCCCCAGAAATTAGACTTGACTCCTCTTTCAGGAAAATCCGGATGATATTTAGAGCTTATCTACTAATAATTGACTTTTGCTGAACTTGGATGTATATTATTCCCGGTAAACTTAAAAATGACATACCGGGAGGCAGACATGGCGATGCAGCGATTAAAAACTTGGGAAATTACGGATGAGTTTTGGG
>CAIPAT010000241.1 GCA_903863035.1 uncultured Lentisphaeria bacterium | reverse complement strand
CTTCTCCCGAATGCCTTTGTGTTTGCCGGTTCGTTACATACCTTCAGGTATGCGCCTTACCGGCAATTCCCAAAATCTCTTCGGGATATTTCGCGAGACTTGTCAAGTTTCTTTCTTGACAGCTCCTAAGCAGACCGGGAAGATTTATAATTTCACAATTGCGAATTTTAAAAAGGCGAATATATTAACAGCCAGTAGTATAACAATTATGGCGGGCTCGGGAAAATGAAAATAACTGAAGACATTTTAAAAGCGTTACAGAACTGCATTCATGGAATCGGTTCAATCAATGAGCTTTCTCAACAGACGAATGTCAATATTGAGACAATCAGCAAATATTTGAGTCGCAAAACCCAGTCGATAAAGCAGGATACCTGGGAAAAGCTTTATCCGCGGCTGAAGCCGTACCTTCCGCAGAACGGCGAAAGCAGGCCGGCGATTAAAGAATCCAGAATCCGGGTTGATGCGGCAGCAGTAAAGATTGACCATAAACACACCTTGCTCAGTATTGATGAAAAAATTCTGCTTGACGCGTTTGCCGAACTGTCGCCGGAATTAAAAAACAAAAAATTAATTGAAATCGTTGAGCTTGCGCGGCAGGCTGTTCTCAAAAACAAGCCGGTCGAGGAATAATCACCGCCGCAATTTTATGCTGTAAACCCCAAGGAAAAAAGATCATGAAAAAGATCGCGTTGTGCCTCGTTTTGTTTGCGTTGTTCTGTACAAATTATGCCGGTGAAACTAAAATTGCCGTACTTGATATGGATCAGATCTTCCAGAATTATTACAAAACCAAAATTGCCGATTCCACCTTGAAACAGCAGGCGGAAATTTATAAAGGCTGGATCAAGAAGCTGAATGAATCGCTGACGAAACTGGAAGAGGAGTTCAAAGTGGTCAGAGACGCTTCGCAGAATATCGCGCTTTCCGCTTCAGAACGCGAGACAAAACGTTTCGAGGCGCAGAAGAAGTATCGTGAAATCCGCGAGAAGCAGGTCGAACTGGAACAGTATACTGCGGAAAAAACTCAGCAGTACAAGCAGCTGGAAACCCAGAAGCGCGACGATATACTGGGCGAAATCACGAAAGAAGTAAAGCGTCGGGCCACGCTGGAAGGCTATACGCTGGTGATAGACAAATCCGGCAAAACACTGAACGGGATACCTTCCATCATCTATTTCAGCACGACCGCCGATATCACGGAACCGGTGATCTCCGAACTGAACCGCGGTAACCCGGATACCCAGAAACCGGCAGCGAATAAATAACCTTAATCTTAAAATAATACGGGAAAATCTAATGAAAAGTGTCAGCGCAAAACAACTAGCGGAATTAGTCGGCGGAAAACTGCTTGGCGATGAAACAATAATGGTCTCCGGGGTTTCATCCCTGAAAGACGCCACTCCCGATCAGGTTTCTTTCGTCGGCAACAAAAAGTACCAGAGCCAGCTGGAAACCACCAAAGCTCAGGTGGTGCTGGTTTGTGAAGAACTCGAAAATGAACCCCTTAACGGCAGAACGTTCATCGTTTGCGAATGCGTTGACCTGGCTTTTTCCAAAGTGATCATGGTATTTGCGCCGCCGGCTCCGGCATATCCTGCCGGAGTTCATCCGTCCGCGGTTGTTTCCGGTTCCGCCGTCATTGGCGGCAATGTCCACATCGGTCCCTGCGCGGTGATTTCCGACCAGGTCGTGATCGGCGACAATACCGTGATCGGCGCCGGCTGCTACATCGGACATGAGTCGAAGATCGGCGCCAATTGCTTTATCAGCCCCAATGTCACTGTCATGTACCGCTGCTATATCGGCAACCGCGTCATTCTGCATCCCGGCGTAGTGGTCGGCGGAGACGGATTCGGATTTGTTCCCGGCCCCAGAGGCATTATTAAAATACCTCAGACCGGTATTGTTCAAATTGACGATGACGTTGAAATCGGCGCCAATACCACTCTTGACCGCGCCAGATTCGGCAAGACCTGGATCAAGGCCGGCGTCAAGATTGACAATCAGGTCATGATTGCGCATAATGTGGTCGTCGGCGAATGTTCGCTGCTGGTCGCCCAGTCGGGTATTGCCGGCAGCGCCGAACTCGGGCGCGGTGTCATTCTGGCCGCCAAAGCCGGTGTCAATGGTCATATTACGCTGGGCGACGGCGTTCAGATTGCCGGCACGTCCGGTGTGGTCAAGAGTTTGCCGGCCGGTTCTATCGCGCTGGGTACTCCTGCTGAAAGCCAGCGGGAATTCATGACCAGATGGACTCTGCCCAAAAAAGTCGAAAAACTTTCGAAGAAGATAGAACAGCTGGAAAACAAGCTGAAAGAACTCAAGGGCTGACGGCCTGATGCTTAAACTGGTTTTAAATCTGTTTTTTTTCATGTCGCTGCTGCTTGTCCCCGGCATCAGCCGGGCGCAGGAGTTTGCGCAGGAACCGGCGGAGCGCGAAGAGTCCCCCTCCATTGATCCGGAAGACGACAGCCTGCGCGTACTGGCCAAAAAAGGCAATGTCAAAGCGCAGTTGAAACTGGCCGACGAATATTTTTACGGTAAAGGCCGTCCTCAGGACTACTTCGTTGCAGTCCACTGGTATCGCCGGGCGGCCAAACAGGGCAATGCCTCCGCCGAATTCAATCTGGCGATCTGCTATGAACGCGGTATCGGCGTCAGGAAGAGCCGCTATCATGCGTTCCGCTATTATAAAATGGCGGCTGAACAGAACGTTAAAGAAGCTAAATTCAATCTGGCATTATGTTATGCCGAGGGAATTCCGCCGGATAACTCCACCGATGACCGCACCCCGGCAGTTTTTGCCGATTTCGCCATGGCCGAAGAAATTATGCGAGAGCTTGACGATGCCGGTTTTATGCCGGCAATTCGTGAGCTGGCCAACCTTTATCTCAAGAAAGAAGCCAAAGACAGAAAGCCGGAGGATGAACTGAATGCGTTCAATATGTTCAAACGTGCCGCCGAAGCCGACGATATTCCGGCCATGCGCCGTCTGGCGGACTGTTACTTTGCCGGTATCGGCGGCATCAAAGATTACGAGCGGATGATCTATTGGCTGAACAAAGCCGTAGCCGCGGGAGATGTTGAAGCCAAAGGCAAACTGGCCTATTGCTATGAGGCCGGCATCGGAGTCAAACCGGACCCCAAAAAGGCGTTTGACCTGATCCAGGAAGCCGCTGACGCCAACCTGCCGATGGCTCTGGTAAAAATGGCGGAATACTACACCAGCGGACAGTATGTCAAACAGAATATTTCAATAGCGGTGGACTTGCTGCGTAAAGCGGCAAAACAGGGTAACTCCCAGGCCCTGTTTAAATTGGGCGTACTTTCGGTGGAAGGCATTGGCATGCCGCAAGACGCAAAAGCCGGAGTTGATTATTTTTTTCAGTCCGCGAACAAGGGCAATCCACAGGCTCAGTTTAATCTGGGATGTTATTTTGAAGCCGGCGATGTAGTTCCGGTGGACCTCGGTGCGGCTTTCTTCTGGTTCAAAGCCGCCGCGCTGCAGGGCGACCCCCGCGCCCAGCGCCGCCTGGCCGTCTGTTATTTTAGTGGCATCGGAACTAAAAAAGATGCTGTCGAAGGCAGCAAATGGCTGACTCAGGCCGCCAAAGGCGGAGATGGCGAAGCCATTAAAATAATCCAGCAGCAGCAATAACCTGCCGGTTGCTTTTATGGGATCTACGCGCTGGTACTGACCGGCGTCACTTTTTGCTCATCAGGTTTCTGTCTCCAGAATTTTCTAATTTTTTAATTCTGCAGGCAGGAACTTGAACGGTTCGGCCTTGACAAACATCGCCGCTGCATTGCCGCTGCAGGTCTCTCCGCCGGAGAGTGTCAGTTTCTTTACAGGGCCGCCTTCGTTGAAGTCCATGTCCGCCAGCGGTATCCAGAACACCGTCGGGCTGGTGGCCGAATCAAAATAAAAGATTTTCTTCTCATGGTCGTACAGTGTCCGCCAGATTGTGCTGGAGATGTTCGGCTGTCCCGGGGTAGTGAAACCCAGCGGTACCGACACGCCGCGAATGACGCTGAAGACCGATGCAACGGCTCGCTTGTGGACATCCGTCTTCGGGATCGCGTTGATGTAGAACGACGCCCGGGCGAAGCGATCGGCGGCCCGGTTGGTGCCGGGAAGAAATGTCAGTCCGCCGATCTGTTCCCAGTACTTGTTTAACGCGAGCTGCTGGTCGAAAGATGGAGAATTGGTCATGACCTGGTATTCGCGTCCGTGATGGATGATCAGTTTGCCTTGTATATATTCGAAGATTGCCGAGTCGCCGGTCGGGTCAGACAGAGCCAGGTGTCCCTGACCGACGGCACCATTGGGCAGTACGGGAGCGATGATAACGAACGGCTCCTGACGCAGCGCGTCTACCGCCTCGGCGACAGTGGCGAAGTTGTCCAGCACATATTGAGCCCAGGCACTGATCGAGAGCGTCGGTTTCCTGCCGTCCGGTTTGCCGTAGTCGGATTCAACCAGATACAGGACGTTGGCGACCAGGCCTTTCTCATTCATGCCGTCCACGGTGCTGACTTCGTAGAAAGCGCAGACGATGCTGCCGTATTTGCTGGTCCAGGTGAAGGAATCCGGTACTGCTGCTCCGTTGCGCTTCATGCCGCGCGGGAAACAATAGAGGTTGGTGCCGGGGTCTTCCGCCCAGTCCATTGACCGTGCGGCGATGACCGTGTTCTCCGGTCCCAGGTAGATGCAGCGGGTGCAGGCGCAGGAGACGGCAGGCAGGAACGCCAGGCAGGTGACGGCAACTGACGTGACAACCAAGTTAACGATATTGTGTCTCATGTAAAAACCTCATCCATTTACGCTTGTTTTTTATATCTGGATAATGCGGCCGGGAGCTGTTCAAAAATAACCTGTTAAAGTTGCGAATCAACAGATATACGAAAATCTGCCATTTTCAGCGATCCGGATCAAAGCGAATAGATTTCTTTGTACTTGCGGTTCAGGTAGCGGATATAGGCGTCGGGGTCTATTTTCGAACCGGTCACTTTTTTAACCAGCGTCTGCGGTTCGAATTTTGCGCCGTGACGATATATCTTTTGAGCCAGCCAGCCGTGCAGTTCACTGAAACTGCCCTGCCGTATTTTGTCTGATATATCCGGAATATCACGGCTGACGCATTCCCATATCTGCGCGGAAATCATGTTGCCCAGCGCATAGGTGGGGAAATATCCCACCGCGCCGCCGGCCCAGTGGACGTCCTGCAGAATACCCTGCGCATCAGTATCCGGTACGACTCCCAGATATTCCTCCATGCGCGTATTCCAGATTTCAGGCAGATCGCGGACGGCGGCCTTGCCTTCCAGCACGGCAATTTCTATTTCCAGCCGCAGCATGATATGCAGATTGTAGGTGGCTTCGTCGGATTCGGTGCGGATCAGCGAACGTTTGACCCGATTGATGCCGCGGTAGAAATCCTTCAGGCTGACATTGTCAAAACAACCCGGGAATTTACTGCGGAGGCGGGGATAGAAGAACACCCAGAAATCAAACGAGCGGCCGACCAGATTCTCCCACAGCCGGGACTGCGATTCATGGATTCCCAGCGACGCCCCGGAGCAGAGCAGCGTATTGCGCAGTGACGGTGAAATACCCTGTTCATACATTGCATGGCCGCTTTCGTGCATCGTCGAGAAAAATCCGGAGGCAAAATTATCCGGCATTATTCTAGTTGTAATCCGGACGTCATTAAGGTCGAAGGTGGTAGTGAACGGATGAACCGATTTGTCCTGGCGGCCGCGCGACCAGTCGAATCCGATCAAGGCGGATGCTTCGACGCCAAGCTCCCACTGTTTTTGCGGATCAAGCGTCTGATGCAGGAATGAATCATCGATTTCCGGACATCGGCCGATTTCTTTAATCAGCTCAACTTGAGCCGGGCGCAATTTTTCGAAGATTTCCTTTACTTCGGCAGTTTTCAGACCGGGTTCAAATTCATCCAGCAGCGGGTCGTAGATGTGATCATAAGGAGCAAAAAATCCGGCATATTCCCGTCTCAGATCAAAAATCTTCTCCAGCCATGGGCGGAACAGCGAAAAATTGGAATCGGATTTGGCTTTTTCCCATTCGACATGCGCGTTTGAGGCAGTCCTGGCAAATTCGGCGACAAATGACGAGGGAACTTTGACCTTGCGGTCATATTCGCGCCGGGTTACGTTGATCAGGCAGGATTCATCTGATTCAGGGTCAAGTTCATCGATAAATACTTGCAGGCTCCCCAGCAGATCTCCGACCCTGCCGTCAACGAATTTCTCATGGGACAGGCGGGACAGCAGTGAAAGCTGGTTGGCGCGGCCTTCCGCTCCGGCGGCAGGCATATTGACCTGCTGGTCCCAATCCAGCACCGCGATAGAAGAATTAAGGTCGTGAATCTCACCAAGCCGCTCTTTAAGTTCACAAAACTCTTTATTCATAATTAAAATCCTCCTTTACGGATTAGAAAATTCTTCCTAATAATGCACAAATCGCGAACTCGGTCCGCATGATTCTGGCCCCGATGCTTACCGGCTGCATCCCGTATTCTTCCAGAAGGTTGACTTCATATTCGGTAAAGCCGCCTTCCGGACCGACGCACAGGACAATCGGACCGGCAACATTCCGGGGGCACGGGTTGACCGCGCCGGGATGCGCCAGCAGCGGCAGTCTGTCTTTGATGATGTCCGGCAGTTCATCCTCGACAAACGGCTTAAAACGCCGTTTGAAACTGATTGCCGGCAGCATTGTATCACGCCCCTGTTCCAGTCCAAGGATGAACTGCTCTCTGGTCTCCTCCGCCGAAAGCGCCGGGCTGTTCCAGTAGCTTTTATCCACTTTCCAGGATTCGATCACAATAAACTCTTTAACGCCCATGGCGGTCGCCGCCTGGAGAACTTTCTTATATGTTTTCGGACGCGGCAAAGCCAGAATCATGGTTGCCGGCAAAGCGGATGGCGGCTCAGACGAAAATTCCACCTGCATTTCCACTTTTTCCGGGGTTGAACTGACAACCATCCCTTCCCCGATACGGCCGTTCAACAAGCCGGCCTTTATCTGCCCGCCGGGCATCGCCCGCAGGACGTCCTGAATATGAGTTACCCGCCGGGGACCGCAGATGACCGCCTTCCCGTTACCGGCAAGTTCCTCTTCGTAAAGGATTACAAGGTTCATAAAAGTAAATTCAGGTTAGGAGTTAAAAACGAAATGGCCTGACAGCCAGCTTTATTTATTAAATATTAAAAATAGTTTTATCGTTATCCGCATTTTTCTCATAGTTTGTTGCTTATTACTAAAATCATGCCCCAAAGGCCAAGAACAATTGTTTTTCAAGCGAAGGAAACACTAATTTTTTCTAAAAGCTTCGTCTAGACTTGTATCCTCTAGTTTGTATTCTGCCACAGGCTCTCTTACTAAAAATGAATTTAATTGCTCTTCATTATTAAAGCCACTAATCCTTGCTCTATATTTTTCCGCAGTAAAACTATCTTCTATTTCCATTTTCCTTGCTTTGCTAATTTCGAGATATTCTTTTTCTTTATCTATTCCTAAAAATTTCCTGTTTGATAAATTGGCCGCGATTCCTGTTGTGCTACTTCCAGTAAAAGGATCTATAATCCAAGCACTGTCTTTAGTAGAGGCCAAAATAATTCTAGTTAAAAGCGACAACGGCTTTTGGGTTGGATGTTTTCCACAACTTTTTTCCCATTTTGCAATAGCAGGTAATTCCCAGACATCTTTCATTTGCTTTCCGCTATTTAATTCTTTCATTAATTCATAATTGAAAAAATGAGGAACATTTGCTTTTTTTCTAGCCCAAATAATTTGTTCTGTGGAATGAGTAAAATATCTACATGTAAAATTTGGCGGAGGGTTCGTTTTTTCCCAAGTAATAATGTTTAGAATTTTAAAACCTAGTTCTATTAATGTCTGTCCTGTGCTAAAAATATTATGAGATGTGCCACTAATCCAAATCGTAGCATCATCTTTCATTTTTTCTCTGATTAAATATATCCATCTTCTATTAAAATTATTAATTTCATCGAAACCATAAGATTTATCCCATTCGCCTTTATTCACACTGGATATTTTACCATTTTTAATAGTTAAACCATCATTTGACAGGAAATATGGGGGATCTGCAAAAACCATATCAAATTTAAAGTCAAATTGTGGTAAAACTTCTAAAACATCATTTTGAATTAGAGTAAATTTTTTATCTTGCGATTTATAGTATGACTCTATCATTCTTTCTGCAATTTTTCAAATTTATGACCATCTTCACTTAATCTATAGTTAATCGGAATATTCAGCCGTGCCAGTTGTTCAAAAACAGATTCACAATATGCCTCATCATAGTCTGATGCATATTCGAGAATAGTTGTATCCCACCATTCGTTTACCGCCTTCTCTACTACTTGAAAAGTGTATTTCAAGGTCAAATCAGATAAGGATATTTCAGGTACAGAAAAATGAATTATTTGATTCCTGATTTTACCAAATTCATTATACATTTTAAGATCAGCAATCTTATATCCTGTTGCAGCCCAAAGACGATGAGGTAATTCAGAATACATAATGGTTTGACCATACTCGAGCAAGTCATTAACTTTGATTTCATCATCTTCGGTGTTTGACTCTTGTGGAATTTTTGAAAAAATCAATAATGGATGTTCCTCTACAATTTTTGATTTAATAAGAATCTCAAACCCATGTGCTACATGCACAACACCCATCGCATGGGCATAAGGAATTCCTTGTTCTGAAAAAGTTGCATTGACAGCCCCTTTAGCAACCATATAAAGACCAAAATCTCGCATTTGCGAAGCCATTCTTAGCTTGTCTTTGATTACAAGATGATTGTTAGCCCCATTAAAGCC
This sequence comes from uncultured Lentisphaeria bacterium, assembly GCA_903863035.1. GTDB lineage: Bacteria > Verrucomicrobiota > Lentisphaeria > Victivallales > Victivallaceae > CAIPAT01. The sequence continues at coordinate 1,036 of CAIPAT010000241.1, read as the reverse complement.
ATGAAAGAAACCAAGTGTATAGGCTTCAACAGGGCCTCTATGACGCCTGTTTCCTTCTTGACTTTCTGGCAGTGATGAAATATATTCTTCCAAATTAAAATTTAGTATGCGCCTTGTGCCATTTTCAACGCCTTTTTCGTAAGCACAAGCCGGACATTTGTGTCGGCCAAAGCCACCTTGATTAATAGGTAAATCTTTAATAGTAAAATCTGTTTGTGAATGATCTTTGTCGCACGCCATTACTCGGCCTCATATATTATTTATAGCAATAGACTAATTTTGACATTCTTCATCATTGGGACTACACCTTAGTCCTCTGCATTTCCTGCAATATGCCTGCGGTTCTTTTCCTCCATCTCCCATGATTCTAAAGCCAAAAATGCTTTCAACTTCATCTAAACTCTTTGCGTTTGCTTCACATTTTCCGCCTGCATTTGCTTTACATTTACGACATGGACACGCTGCTTTAATTGTATATGGCATGATTTTATTCCTTATTTTATTGTTGTAAGCTTAAAATCCAATTTATCCATCCTAGAATTGTCGATGCTCGCCTGTTAAGCGTTACCTCTGTATTTACTTTGTATAAATTTGATTCTTTCATTATTTCAACAATTAATGACTTTGTTGGTGCTTCTGCGTTTTTAAAATAAAGGACAAGTGATTTTGAAAACGCAGAATGTTCTAATATTAATTCAACAAGTTTTAATTGTCTTTGTCTGTAATTCTTTTTAAATAATAATTTACCTTCATCTGTAAGAAAATACTTTATTCCATCGTTATTTTTTTTATCAATAAGCCCAAGATAACGTCCTGCATTGGTATAATAATCGGTTTGTCTTTTGTCAAAATCATAGGTTGTAGTTATATCGTCTTGAGCAAGTTCTGTTTGTTCATTTAGAGCTTATCTACTAATAATTGACTTTTGCTGAACTTGGATGTATATTATTCCCGGTAAACTTAAAAATGACATACCGGGAGGCAGACATGGCGATGCAGCGATTAAAAACTTGGGAAATTACGGATGAGTTTTGGG
>CAIPAT010000240.1 GCA_903863035.1 uncultured Lentisphaeria bacterium | reverse complement strand
TTTCATCAATATCCGGCGCCAGCGGTTTCTCGGTGTAAACCGGCTTTCCCGCTTTCAGCGCCGGGATGATAAATTCCCCGCGGAAAGTCTGGTGGGTTGCCAGAATACATAGATCGACATCATCGGCGTCAACGACCTTGCGCCAGTCGCTTTCGGCACGGACAGCACCAAATTTTTCCTTGCAATATTTTAAATTCTCCCAATCGGTATCACAGACCACCTGGAGTGTAATATCCTCATCCATTTGACAATGTTTTAAATGAGAGTATTTGGCAAGAGCGCCGCATCCCACTACTGCAATTCTGATTTTTGCCATAAAACTAATATCCCTGTTTTAACCTATTATTTCAACAACACGATTTCCCGTCATTGCCATATCAGCCGCGAACCCTATCAAAAAGCCGTTCCAGTCAAGCTGATCGAGCGGGAAACCGTCCTGAAAATGTCATAATTGCAATACACATGACTGAATGCAATAAATCTTCAGACAGCCAGCACCGAGGATGGTTTATATTTTGACTCTGGTTTATTCCGACAAACATTTGATAAAATATCTTTCTCTTCGCCAGTGTAGAATTGAAGGCTGGCAACAGGTGCGTTATCAGAAGCTTTCAACTTCATAACTCCACCTTTCAGACTCTTAATAATTAAAGATGTCATTTTACCATTTTTGCGTTCGGCGCTGATCAGAAACGCTCCTGGCAGCCGGATATTTTTGAATGAAATATCTAACCAGCTATCGGGAACAGCCGGGAATACATGCACCACACCCTGTTTTTCGTGCACCAGCATCTCAATAATTGCAGTTGCTCCGGCCATCGTACCGTCAAGCTGCATGATCTCCGTGGTCTCTTTCGGTTTAAGCATGTCATCCCGCCGGTGCGCGGACAGGCCGCGGAACTTCGGCAGATAAACCGTCGCCAAGCCTTCATTGATAAATATATCCTTCCAGATATTCAGCAGCAGGGCCGGCGCGTCCTTGAATCCAAGCCGCGCCTGAATAATCGCAGCCCATGGGTAACACCATTCGCTCCATTCACCCATCCCTTTCAAAATCCAATGGTCAACGGTATTATCAATAATATGCTGCTGTTCAGTAGAGATATTTTTCAGCGTGTCGAACGGATAGATACAGGCCAGATGCGAATGATGACGGTGGCAGACGTCCAAATCCTGGCCTTCCCAGATGGCAATATGTTCGCTGCCGGGCTCTCCGATGAGCGTACATTCCGGAACGCGCTGTTTGATCTCCTGCCAGACCGGCCTCGGCGCAATGTGGAGTATTTCACTGACCTCCAGCAGAATGTCCGCCAGCATGTGAATGCATGATAATTGATTGGAGGGGTCCCGTCCGGTATTCTGGTTAACCATGCGCCCATCTTTTTCCAACGGAAAAATACAACCATATTCTGCGGAAATACTCAGCGGAATAGACAACCTGCCGTTGTATTCATCCAGAGTTTCTTCAAAGACCCGAATGATACCGTAAATAAATGGATAAGCGCGTTTTCTAAGAAACCCTTTATCCTGCGTATATTTGTAATAGAGCCAGTATAATTGAGCAGTCCAGCCGCCGCAGGCAAAATCCAGCACACTGCCGGTACTGATACCGCCGCACTGATAACCGCGGTCGTCAACGGCATGGGTCATTAGCAGGCCGTCATCAATGCCGAATAAATTTCTGGCGTTATTGCGCATTACTTGTTGAAACGAATCTGATTCCAGCATGTCAAACAGCGGCAGAAGATGTTCAAACTTACCAGTGGCAAACGCCAGCGTATAAATCTGCTGGATATTGACATTGAAATGATAATCACAGCTCCACTGTGCGCGCTGATATTCCTCCAGCCACGGCCCCTGCAATGAACAGGCGACTCCGTCAGGATGGGTCGCACAGGCGAACTTATACATTGCGAATTTGTAAAACCGGTTGAGAAAATCGTCCGTAATCCGGATTTCCGGTGCATCATCCCAATAGTGTTTCCACCATCCGGAGCAGGCTTTTAGTGTGGTTTGAAAATCTTCCGCAACTTTATTCAAAACTGGCGCATAACCCAGTTCCAGAGAAATCGCCAGACCATAATCCGTGCTGCGGCAAAGCGCAGTTACGCCAGGATCGTCCGGACAGGCCTGGAACCACCCGCTGATTCCGGCAGAGTGAATCATTGCAGGCGGCTGATAACCAACGCTTGTCAAGGTTCCACCAACCCATTCCCAGGCCGGACGACATATTACATCTTTGACAATTCCATCCATGTCCTCAACCAGCAATTGATTTTTAGTCAGTGAATGTATCAGCCGCAGCCATTCGCCGCTTTCTGAAAATACATTCAGTACGCCGGCAGAATATTCAAGCACGGCTTTACGCAGTTTAAACTCCGGTTTAAGCTCCAGTTCAAACCGGCCGACCGGCAGCCTGGACGAACGCCACCAGCAGGAACCATCCGTAACAGATAATTCCTGACGGACCAGACGCTTACTGACGGGAGCAACATCATAAGGATCATATAATGCAGCCAGCTCTTTGTAACTCTGTCCCGGCAATATCTGTTCACCCTGCCGGTGATCCCACAAATCTCCACGGTTCAATGTCAGACACAGCCGGTGACCGCCTCCCCACACCAGCACCCCCATATTGCCATTGCCCAGCGGTACGCCGCAATGTGTCCGAGTTAACGGGAAATTTATCTCAAAAAATTTCATCTCGATATTTCTCTTTTATAAATTATTGTGGCTCGCCAAGCAATAGCAAACCATATATATAAGCAACTATTCCTTCCATTTGCGAAGGATCGCTGACTATCCGCTCCGGCAGTAACATGCTCCTGTCAGGCGGAATCGAATCAAGTTTCATTATTACATAATGTTGAGCATCCGGCAGACCTGAGACAGCCATGGCGTAATGCACCCGGTAAATATTGCCATATTTGTCAAACAAGGCAGCCGGCGGTCTTGTTACGCCATCAACATCAATGGTAAACTGTCCGCTATTCAAACCGAAAATACCGAGCAGCCCGAAACCGGTTCCTTTAAAATTAAATCTGATTTCAGATCCAGGTTTTACTGTTTTATAAAGCGGGCAAAGCTTGTGAATATTTTCACATTTAAGTCCTTCCTGTGCCGGCTCGGCAATGCTCCACTCAGAACTCAGTTCTGCGACATTAGACAACGGAACCAGTCTGGCGTTTTCCCACGGGGTCCCAAACAATTCCGGCTTTAATTCGCTGCGGACTGGAATTGCTCCTTGATTTTTAATGCTTTCCAGAAATTGAATGATGCCGTTGGCATATATGGCATGCCCTTCATCCAATGTAGGATGCACCCCGTCTCTTGAAAAAATAATTTTACCATCCGGAACAGTTTCCTGGCTGGCAGAAGATGATGCCTGATAAACCAGCCGTCCGGCTTTTTCCAGACAAACAACTTCAATGCCCATATTTATTGAGGGAATGCCGTAATATTCGGCGATTTGCTCCATCTCCTGAATAGTCCAGAAATCCCTGCCTTGCTCTATTGCCGCTTTTATCTGCTGGTTTATCGCATAGATGAAACAAATGTCCGTATCAATGTCATGATTCCATATTTTTCTGACGATTCCCTCCATTGCCGACTGGCACTGCCCGATGGAAGTATGCTCGCAATCATTAACGGCAAATTCCACAAATATCAAATCAGGATTGTATCTCAGAACATCATTTTCCAGCCTGAACGCGCCGAGAACAGAACCGGTGCCGCCAATCCCGGCATTGATCTGAGAAACTTCCACCTCCGGCCATTGTTCCCGCAGCCATTGAGTTACTTTAATCCGATAGCCTTCCGCAAGCGTGATGCTGCCGCCTAAATAGGCGACGCATATCTTTTTCCGGTCAGCCTTCTTCTCAAAGAGTCGCAGCCCGTTGCGTATTTTGAACTGTTCCAAAAGTAATCCTCCATGCTATGAAACTATTTTAAATGCGTTATCTTGCCTAACGCATTACTTATTACAATTCAGATTAATTGTTTCCCGCGAAGAAAATCACCCGCTGGAATTTGGCAGGATCAACCATTCCGGCCATGCCGCCGCAGAGTTCCAGCCACTGACGCTGACCGAGTCCGTTATCATCATCGAAGACCACGAAATTGATGCCAACCGTTTTATTCTCCGGAGCTTTGACCCCGAGGGCGCTCCACGGAATTGCCGCCTCATAAGCGGTAAGCTTCGTTTGTTCGTTCCGTACAATTGCATAACGGATTTGTTCAGCGGCTCCGAACAGCCCGTTCCAGACATGCATTACCGGCTTGCCGCCGACAATTGCCATGCCCATGTTCAGGTCAACCGCGCTGCCGGTCTTCCTCGCTTTGTCGGTAACTTTCAGTGCGCAATCGGACACATCAAATCCAAGTTGCAGACAATCGCCGTTCCAGATGCCGGAAGCGGTTTTAGCATTATTGGAATACGCGTTGTCTTTGACTTCCGCCGCCACATACAGATTGTTTCTGTCCCAGGCGTACCAGACTTTTGCCGACAGGTCATCGGGGCCGGTCCAGGTCGGGTTATCTTTGGGGAACATATATTTGAATTCATTCCGGACATAGTTCGGGGCCTGATTCTTCCATTTATCAAGCCTGCCGTCAATCACTACCGGGACTTTCGTCATGGCAATGCGTGCGGTGTCCAGCGTAAACTCAGCAACAACTGGTTCCTGGCTCAGACTGTCTTCCGTAAATTCTACCCGTACCGTTTCCCTGCCGTCAAGAGTCAGCGCAGCAGGGATACTCAATACTTTTTTGCCTTTCTGCCCGATAACAATACTTTCCCGCGCCGCAGGTTTGCCGTTGACTGAAATCACTGCTGCGCCCTTGACCGGCCGAAGCAGTGAATTATAAATATCAACTTCCATGGCGTCATTAGATTTTCTGACAGCGCCGATTTCAACCGGAATAATCCCGAACGCATCCGCATTGAGTTTTTTCTGGAGCGAATCCCATGCGGAAGCATTCCGGCTGCGAATGAAAACCGGCTCTTCGCCGATTTTAATTCTGCCGTCAGCAGTTTTAATTTCCGCGCCGAGCATATTAAACGCCAGCATATCCTTCTCAAGTTCAATCTTCAAACTGCCGCTGCCACGCGGCATCCAGACCGCGGCATCGGCTCCAGCAGGCTTTTTAAAAATAACCGACCACACCACATCCCGGGCAATGATTTTCTTGTCCAGCACATTCTCCACTACCTGAGCAACATTGCTGTAAGCCGCAGCCGCCGGATAAGGCGAACCGTAAACATCCCAGATGGAATAATGTTCGGTGCCATCATTGCTGTAGCCTGTCCATCCTTTGAAATAATCCACGCCTTCCACCGGGAAGAAGCGTGATACCAGATAAATCCGGGACAACATGGCGGCAACTTTACGTGCAGTCCTGCTGTCCGGCGGTGTATCCAGCGCAAAATCATAACCGATCTCGGAATTATAAATCTTTTGTCCGCGTCCCTGCTTCTGAAGCATCGCAATGCCTTTGGTGTAAATTTCCGGCAGATAGTCTTCGGGAATTTCCATCATTGACGGGTCGTCGCAGACTATCCGATGCCCGGAATACGGATCCATGGGGAACAACTCAAACTTGTCCGGCATCCTGGCAACGATTGCAGCGCTGAAAGCACAATCCCGGTTCGGCACCACCATTGTCGGGCGCACAATGCCGACCGGTTTCCCGGGGGCATGCAGATGCGTCTGATTAACGCCGGTTTCATAAAGTTCCGCCAGCCGGTCCACTACCGGACCGAACACAAATCCGCCGTTGACATATTGCGAATATTTCTGTTTGTAATATGGGCTCTGACCGATTCTGGCATTATCCTCTCCACCAAATTCAAACACATCGATGTACTGGCCGAACCGTGTAACTGCTTCATTAACGAATTTCTCGTAATTCTTTACCTGCTCACGCTTCGGCAGCATAAAAATAGCAGAAGTTTTACTCTCCTTAAGCTCTACCGGGTCAATTGTCCATTCCGGCGGTGTAACCTGAATCAGCGCCTTAATATCAAAACCGCGCGCTTTAAAATATTGCAGATGATTAATCTCCGGAGTCCATATAATATTACCATCCGGCATCATCATCTTCCATAAGAAATACACCTCCAGACGTCTCACCCCGATCCGCTTGCATCCCTCCAGTACCGAAAGGCTGTCAATACCGCAAAACGGCATCATGCCCGGTTGCAGAACCTGCGGTTCCGGACGCGGCACCACTGCAAAGAAGCGTGAAGTTTCGTCAATTACTTTGACGTTCTGCATCAGTTTGATTTTAGCACCGTAGTAGCCGGCTGGCAGCACAGCTCCGGTTTTGAATTTCCACAGTCCGCCTGCATCAGGAGTGACACTTTTTTTATCTCTCATTATATTCAATCCATCAATCCCGGCAATACTCATTTCCACATCCACCGTACCGGCGCCGTTATCGCCGATCATGCCGAATTCCACATCCACCGGTTCATCTTTATAGAAAATGCCTTCATTCTCCGCATTCATTGCTATCGCGCTGTAAAGTTTAGCGCTGGGAGCATAAGGCGTAGCCGCTGCGCCTTTTTCCAACTGTACGCCGTCAATCCAGACGGGGCCGGTGCGAAGATCCAGCCGCATCCGGTACAAGCCCTTGCCTTTCAAGTCCTGCGTAAAAACATAGCGGGCCCACTCTTTGCTCAGATTAACGGACAGCGCTTTCTCGCCTTCCAGACCGAGCAGGCGCAGCGTAAGCGGCTCCTTGTCATTTTGAGCTTTGGCATAGAGTGACAAAGTGTATTTTCCGGGACCGCTCAGCCGCACCGGTGCGCTCCATAAGCTGTCTGACGATGACCCGACGATAACTTTCAGACTGCTTTTACCAATGGCCGCAGTGTTTGAATCCAGAGTTTTAACGATTGACGAGTAAGTACTGACGACGATGGAATAACCGCCATGGGGATCAAGTTCAAAACTGGTGTCGCCGCGAAACAGATTGCTCGTTGCCTGCTGGACAGGTTGCTGAATTGGTTGTTGCATTTCCGTGGTCTGTTTTTCAGCGGCTCCCCCCCAGATGCTTTGCAGATAGGCATCGTCGGCAGTCTTGCTTTGCGGCACAAACAGCACGTTATCCACAATAGCTTTGCCCCCGCCCCCTGGAGACTTAAAGGAAATTACTATTGCCATTTTTACAGTGCCAGCCGGAGTCTCGATTATCTCGGCAACCGTTTTCCAATCGCCGTCATTCTTGATGTTGATGCCAGTCCAATACTTGGCAACCTTGATTTCCTTGTTATCTTTGTCATAAAATGTCCAGCGCCCGAACACATATCCCTGCCCGTCATTTTTCCCGCTGAATTCAAACCGGTATTTAGCGTTTGCGGAAACCGGCTGCACATACTGGGCAAGCTCAAGGCTTGCCAGTGAATTATCTTCTTCAGGTTGAGTAATAAGCTTTACCGCGTATTTGCCGTTAAGCGCGTCAGTAGTAGCCTCGACCTTGTCTATTAAGTTCCG
>CAIPAT010000239.1 GCA_903863035.1 uncultured Lentisphaeria bacterium | reverse complement strand
GGTGCTGCATGATCTTATTGAGCCCACCCATATCGTTGACGTTTCTGACTCTTTTGCTGACAAGCTGGCGGCCTGGAGCAAATTTGAATCGGCGGAAGATCATCTCGGTTCCCTGGCGGAGCAGTTGGAGGCGCGCGCCAGACACCACGGCAGTAAAATCGGGGTGAAATATGCCGAAGCCTTGAAACAATCATTTTTCATTCCTGAAACAATCACCAATTTAACGGAATTATTCTAAAATGGCGAAGATCAATCTTTTCGGTTTTAGTGTTGATGATATTGGCCTGGATGGATATTCTACGGAAAAACATCTGGACAATGTCCTGGAATTTTGTGCTGAAAATGAAGTCAAGGCTACTTTTTTTGCCGTTCCCTTGTCCGAAGGAAAAAGGCTGGACCAGCGTTCGGGCTATGTTTCAATTCTCCGGCAAGCGGTACTTGCCGGGCATGAAGTCGCTCAACACGGACTTGAACATGAACGTTTTGAAACAGGCATTCCGCCTGATATGATAATGATGCTGCCGCATGAAGGCCCGGCCCGCAAATACCTCGCGGAAAATCGTGAAAAAATAAATGCTTCTCATTCGGTTGAGAAGATCCGTCAGAAACTGCATGCCGGCAGAAAAATCGTGGAAGACGCCATTGGCTGTCCGGTCAAAGGGTTTCGCTCACCAGCACTGCAAAGTTGCGAGAACATGTTTATAGCGCTTGCAGAAGAGAAATATCAATATGACAGTTCGACATATCTGCAAAAAGCAGCCTGGGATATTATCAACGGCAACGATTATAGCGTTCAAGAAATAACCAGAAAACGCTTTGATCAATTGCAGACTTCCAAAAACATGGCGGAACTGCCGCTTACTGCGGAATATACCTGGTATCTGGGGAAAGACAAATTTGAGAAATGCTTAAACCTGGCAATCCATGATTTTGAATCCTGCATACAAGCCGGTATCCCGTTTGTCAATGTCTGTCATGTTTCACCGCTCCAGGAAGGAGAAGATAAACTGGGTTTTGAGTTATATAACAAACTCTTTAAACATGCCGGAGAATTCAGTGCCTCTCAACAAACAGAAATTCAATTCCAGACCTTATCTGAAATATCAGATAACTTTTTCAAAGTTTAACATAGATTAAGGATTTATCATGAATAAAACAAAAAACAACAAAATAACTTCATTTGATGCCGCTGAATGCGGCGCGTTTGGCGATGTCTTGAGTAAAAACGACGACACCAGGAAGCTTAAAGTCGGTTTGCTAGGTTTAGGATATTTCGAGTACTGGCGAATGTATCCGAAATTGCAGGAAATCGTCAGAAAGGATTTGGACGGCGTGCACGAGCGGCTGAAAAATGCTTTACCGGGAATAGAACTGATCTATCCCGGCATGGTGGATACCCTTGACCGCGCGGAAACGGCAGGCTCGGAACTTGCCGCCGCCGGAGTCGAAGTCATAATTGTTTTTGAGGGTACTTACATCCCGGATTTTATCACCATCCACGCGCTGAACCGTGCAGGCGTTAATCCTAAAATCATTCTGGTTAATACTCAAACCGGCTTTGATCTCTGTCCGACCGACAACTATATGGCGACTATGCGCAACAGCGCGTTGATCGGAGTTTCACAGCTAACCGGGTCTTTTCGCAAAATGAAGCGGGAATATGAAGTGGTCTCCGGCGAGATCAGCGATCCGGCTATTTATCATGAAATCCGGAGAATAGTCCAGGCTTATGCTGCATTGCGACAGCTTAAACAATGTACTTACGGTTTGGTCGGCCATGTGTTCCGGGGAATGTATGACCTGGAATTTGATACCGCTAAAGTCAAGGGATTTCTCGGACCGGAGGTAATGACCATTCAGGCTGAACATCTTATTGAACTGTGGAACAAGGTC
>CAIPAT010000238.1 GCA_903863035.1 uncultured Lentisphaeria bacterium | reverse complement strand
ATGGGTTATGGGTTATGGGTTATGGGTTATGGGTTATGGGTTATGGGTTATGGGTTATGGGTTATGGGTTATGGGTTATGGGTTATGGGTTATGGGTTATGGGTTATGGGTTATGGGTTATGGGTTAGGATAAAACTCCTCACTCTTCTTTGATGCTGCCGCTTTTCCTGGACTGGGTAAGCTCCCATTTACGCTTTTCATCACGCAGCTTCTCCAACTTCTTCTGTTCCACCGGAGTCGGGTCTTTTAAAAGCGCGGCAAAACGACTATAGGCCTCATCAAAATTATCGGATATTTTCTTATACTCAGGCGTCTTCAACTTGCCGTTCATCTTAGCGCTATCCATAAAAGTTCTGGCTTTCGTCATATAATCAAGAAATTTGTACACCCGCTCATACCAGCTTTTATCAATTTCGGAGTCAAGTTCCAGAAAACGTAAGCTCAGCCAGTTTTTCACCACTGCCGTTACTGAAGCATATTTTATCGAGGGTACTTGTTTACCGTTCTCTCCTTCTAGAAAAGCCTTATTGGATTCATTTAGAAATGTCAATACCGAATCACGCGAAACCGATGCGTCTATTCCTGGTTTTGCTACTATTGTTTTTGCTTTTGACACGGTTGGCTTTGCGACCGGTTTAACGACATCAGCCGCCTGAGATACCGAAGCTATCAGCAATAAACATACCCAAAAAACATAAATTCTCATAACGTTAGTCTCGCTTTTTTATTCCACATATTCATAACTCAATATTTTACAATTACCGGAAGCATCCCGATATCCGCGCACCTTAATCTTCTGCTCACCAGTAATTTCATCGGCATAATAATAAGTTAAACCATCTTTAACATAATCAAACCGCCCCAGCCTACTTTGAATTGGCGGCAAAAGGAAACCATCGTTTTTTCTTTTATTAATTGGAATATCTCCTCCAACTCCTCCAACATCTCGGATCGCCTGTGCAATGATAACAACTGTAAAATATTCTATCTGGCCACCTACTTCACAAAGATTTATAGTTTTACCAATCAATTCTTCCTGAGTGGCATCAGTGTTTCTTGAAGTTGTCTTCAATGGCGCCGGGTCTTCGTCTCCATAAAACCCGGAAAACTCTGCAACGCCAGCAATTCCGGCTCTAGTAAAGAAATTGATATCATTTTCCTTTATTTTACCAATCAAATTAGGCGCTTTCCCATTGGCAGCATCAATGGCTAAACCAGTTGTCGAGGACATGGAATCTAAGCTCATATACGTTGCCATATCAGGATCTGGAATACATCCAATTTTGATTTTATCCAGCAATGCGCGAAGTACCTCGTCGCGATGAGTTTTAATATTAATTTTCTTCGGACTCTTAGCTTGACTCGTCATTTTAATTTGATCTAGAATATTGGCATCCCCTGCGTGATAGAGTCCACCGCCAGGACAATAATCCTTTGCGACTGTGTCGGTAACTGAAATTTTCTTTGCTGCCTTGTCTTTATCATAAGCTTTCAAATTTATAGTCTGCCATTTTACTCCGCGATGAATAAAGCCCAGTTCCCAAGTAGAAAACATCGGGGCCTGCCGGATAAAAGCTGTGGACAATGGCAAAGGAGAACCAGCAGCCGGGTCGGTGCTGATCTCTTTATCCGCTTCGCACAATGCAGGATTTCCGCCTGCCAAGATTAGAGCATCGGCATACCCTCCTGCTGGACTACCTTTTTCATTAACGATTCCTGTATAGCCGGTTCCAAGAGGATTTTCCCATTTAACTCTCCAAAATCCCACTCCGCTACCACTCATTACAGCATTGGGGCAAACAGCCGGTGCTATAGAAGACACATACCAGTCGTCTGAATTTAAATTCTGCCGGGGGTCTTCGGTCTGAAACGAAAAATATACTGATTGCGCCGTCTTATCTGCATTGGTATTCAATAAATCACCAACCAAGGCGGCAGGCTTATTGACCAAGGAATAATCATAGCCCTTAAATCCAGCACTTGCATCATATAAAGTAGCCATGTCTATGTAAACACTTACCCCATTCACTACAGTAACAGGATTGGGGGTTGTGCTGACGTTAATATCAGGCGATATCAGGCTAGCAGGTAAAGTCGCGGCATTGAATGTATAAACATAGGTTCCGTATCCGCCATTCCAATTAAAAGGCAGAGTGCTTGGCAAATCAAATTCAAAAGGCTGTGGACCGACTGGGGCTAAATTGTTACCGTCAACAGCTACATTATAACTGATGGTGCCTTTCACTTTCAACGTAAAAGGCTGAGCCCACGGGGTAGGACTATAAATATCAATCAACTTAACCAGCAAGTAACCATTTAGCGCAACCGTCACGTTCAATGTATCTTCAAAAGTGCTGACTGTTTTCTTTGTATAAAGAGCCGAAGACTCCAGCGCAACACCAATCTCGTCAATATACGGAGTTCGCTTATTGCCGGTAAAGGTAGGAGCAGTATTTGGCGGAAGCCAGTTAGGTTGATCCGATGTGGCGGCATATCCGGATGAACAATAATCTTTCAGATTGGCAACAATCTGTCTACGCAAACGAGTTACTGTTTGAAAAGTTCCTTTAAGAGTCGCATCAGTATCATTAAAAACACCATCCTTATCATATCCATACAGCGCAAGCCATGGAATGCAGTTGCCAGTAACCGGAGTAGTTGGAGGAACCGGTTCACTCCATTTATCAGGAGTAATATCAGGTATACCGTTCCCATCACTATCCGCAAGTATTGTCGTATTAATATTCATGCCATCCCAATTATTCGTATCTCCGGCATCATAGACTCCGTTACCGTTTACGTCAGTATAGTAAGGCATATAAAACCGGTGAAAAAGTTCAAACTTAGTCATTGCATTTGGGTTTTTGTTAATCACGTTGTCGCCATTCAGGTCAATCCAGAAAGCTTCCTTGTCCGGCATTGCATCAATTACAAACCATTTTTGCCTGAAATTGTTTTTCATATCGACACTAAGCGGTTGTCCGGCAAGAGCAAAACGGCTGAACATGGTCGAAAAATCAATCCAGGTATAGGAATATCGGCCGGGGTTAGCAACCGGAGAATAAGGTGGTCTATCATAATTGAATACTGCTGCTTTTGAGCCGGTAATAGACGAATCTATTGACTGTATATTGATCTCATCAACGTTTACACCGATACGTTTTTCCTGGAACGGAATCAAACATTCATCAATATCTTTATTTACCAATGACCCTGGGTCAATGCCTTCATCTGGTATGAGTACAAACGCCGTTCTGCCTATTATGCGATCAGTAATACCATCATTTACTTTTACATAGTTCCAATTTATGAATGAAGCATAACTGCTTTTCCATTCAAAGGCATAAGAGCCCCCTTCGCTCGTTTTTAGCCGTTCGAGCATATCTGATGTCCTGGTTGCCGGATTACTATCATGGCTATAAAAAATTCCATCGTCGTAATATTTGAGTAAAGTAAAGACTTTATTTAATTCTGCCTGAGCCATCAGTCTAGCGGATGTGACATTTGCGCTATTATAGGCTGTCCTCTGGTCGAAAATAGCATTAGTGGCAAAACCCAAGGCCATGACCAATAACAATGACAGAATAGCCAACGAAAATAATAGTGCAATACCTTTTTGCGAACGGATGTGTTTCATTTTTTTACTTTTCTTATTCATATACTTCTCACAAACTTGCTTTATTGCTTATATATATTAACTTTGAGAAAGTTCGCAAACTTCTGTCTCTAATTCCTTTTGCTTCCTCGATATCAGCGGGGGTAGGATTAGAAGGTGCCTTATTAAGAACAAGCCGCCACCTTTCCCAGTCACTGCTGGACATCAACGAAATATCAACTTTGACAGCAAGCGGAAAATAAGTCCCCAATTGACTTGAGACGTCTTTGGGAGCAAATCCGACTAAACACAGTTGCCACCAATCGCCATTATCAGAAGGAATCTTATTATTGTTATTAATTTGCTTTGATATGTAAAGACTTCCGTTATAAGTTACTAAATCGCCAGCAGGATAGTTTCCTGCTGCGTCATATGCGGATACAGCCCCCCACCAACTGGGCGCAGGGCTGAGCGGATTAATCCCGATATTACTATCTTTTTTAGACAGATAAATTTTGCCTGCCAATGTCACTGCATCGCCAATACTATAGTTTATTGCCGGATCGTATACGTCAGGAGCTAGATTATAAGAATAACATGTAAATTTCAGTTTATAGACGTGCGGAATTACATACTGAAAATTCTCAAAGCTGGGATTAATAATCCCCACAGTAGGGGGATCCGGAACAGTTGATAGTGGATTTCTGTTAATCCATATTCTATTCATCCTGGCAAGATCAGGAGTTGAGTTAGGACAAAGATCAAAGTTGTACTTATCATTAGTTGCAACATCGCCAGTACAACTTCTAATCAACCATCCTTCGTCCAAATCGTTTCCGTCGGCATTCTTGTATATCTCACCTAGCGGAACAAATGTATAACGCAGTTCACAGATACTGGAAGCCGCCCCATTCTCTTTTACACTGGTAGCCGCAATAAAATTCAACGCCGTCCATTTAAAATTGTTATCTGAATAATATCTGGCATTATTCACTATTTTTATATTTTGGAACCAAAACGGATAAATTCCTTTAGTAGAATTATCATTGTTATAAAATGCGCATTGCAAATCTCTGGTTATCAAATCCAAAGCGATTCTGGCATCGGCATAAATTTCATTGCGCTGAGAAACTTTATTCCATATTTGCTGAGAAGAATTGAAAAAACGCATCATGATCATGGCAATAATAGTGAAGACCGCCATCGCCATCATCAGTTCGATTAAAGTAAAACCTCTAAGCATCAACGAGTTGCGACTTATCGGCTCTGCCTCATCGACCAAACCGTGCGTGCGGTTTTCCCTCACACGGCTTTCCCCCTGTTCTTCTTCGTTTAGCATTCGCTTAGTTTTT
>CAIPAT010000237.1 GCA_903863035.1 uncultured Lentisphaeria bacterium | reverse complement strand
ACCCTGTGCAGAACCATTTTCGATTGTCTTACTATTCACCAGTCACTATTCACCAGTCACTAGTCACCAGTCACCAGTCACCAGTCACCAGTCACCAGTCACCAGTCACCAGTCACCAGTCACCAGTCACCAGTCACGTTCTTTAGATTTTGGACATCTGCTAACCTCATTTTGGACACCGCTGTGCAAAGTAGGGCGGTTTTGCCAAAACCGCCTCATGAGCCAGTTTCGGCGAAACTGGCCTACTTAAAACTCCGCCCGCTACATCCACTCCGACACTTTGGAGTATCGTTGAGCAGAGACTGTTTCGCCCATGCGGCCGGCATAACCAGACGGACAACCGTCCGACTCCGATACTTTGGAGTGCCGTTGAACATAATGTCTTTTGGTTTTTCAAACCACTCCGATACTTTGGAGTATCGTTGAGCACAATGTTTTCATAACTTTTCTCGCTTTTCTCGCTTTCAACTTTTCACTCCCGCATTCGCGGGCTTCCCCCACTCCGACACTTTGGAGTGCCGTTGAACATAGCCGTTTAACGTTCAATAATATTTCAAACAACATTTTGGACATCAGTCCAAGAACGTCCGACACGGACGGAGCTACAACTATCCCATTTTGGACAATCTGTACATATTAACCACAGAGAGATACATTTTTAATACACTTAACCACGAAAAGCATCCCGCAGTCGCGGGACTAACCCGAGAGTTGGCGAGGCACGAAAGTTAATACTTGTAGCGGATATTTGCGTGGAACGCAAACATCCACTGCCCCATTTTTATTATTTTTTCGTGTGATTTCGTGTGGTTCGTGGTAAACGCCTCCTGGTTCCTGACTTATCTCTTGTCACATTCTGGACATACTATGTACAGAAGCTCTCTTACTAATAATGTATTAAAGACATGACATGATTCCCATTCTCCCGCTTTCAACTCTCCAATTTTAGAACCTGAATTTCAGAATTCCTCCACTTTAAAATTTTGGCACTCCTGAACTTTAGAACTACTTCAAAACTTCCCAACTTTAGAATTTTAGAACTCCAGAACTTTAGAACTTCTTCTGCTCTTGTCCTTACATGTATAGTAAATTTGTCAACTGAAAGCGCGTTAATAATTTGAAAACACACTGTTTTAAGAAAAATAATTTTTGCGGAACTTTTGGTAAAAAAGATTTAACCAACAAAGATCCGCCTGGAGATATCTAAGACAATCGTGGGTATTTTTTGAGTTTATTTCAGCTTGTACAGCATCAGGTTATCGACATTGCAGGATTCCTGCGGTCCCTGGCCGTCTACGCATATTGCATATACCATTTGGTCGGCGTCCGGCGGGACTGTCACAATTCCCGCCGCTTTTTTCCATGGGGCATCGCCTTCCGGGAAAAACGCGTAATTCAATGCCGTATTTTCCATGAATTTGTCCTTGGAGCGCCAGCTTGCGGCAATATAGCATACCCCTGGTCCGGAATTAAGACAGTCTAAACCAACCAGATACTTTTCCCCGGATTTAACCGGAAAAAAGCGATTTAGGCTGCCGCTTTTTATTCCGGTGAATTTAACCGATGTCTTGCCGTCACAGGCAATCTTATCGTCCAGCGTGACATTGGACTTTATTGCCGGCGGCCATACCCCGAATGAACTGTACTCCAGTTTGGCCAGTTCCTCAAAACCGGGGCAGGGAATCAGGTTCGTTAATTTCCCTGCTTTTACTTCGGACAGCGCGGCATCTGTTTCAGTCCTGTCTTCCTTTTTAGCGTCGGCCGCGGTAAGGTTATCGGGATTGCCCTGCGCATCCGTGATGCGCAGCCAGAATCCCCAGCGGACTATTTCCGGCAGTATATCCTGGGCAACCATTACGACAATGCGGTTTTCGCCGGGGCGCAGAGTTACACTGAAGACGCGCTTGTCCGGACAGTCTTCATCAAGGCCGGCCCGCTCATAAACCACGCGCCCGTTCACCCATATTTTAAAGGGATTGAAACTGTCAGTTCTGAACTGGACATTGTGCTGATTGGGTGATTTGACCACGGTTGTTGCATAAGCATAATAAACATCATCACCGGTAATCGCGTTCTTAAATGCTTTTCTGAAATCAATAAAGCCTTCATCCGAAGCATAATTCAGCGTTTCCACTTTCTTGTTTTTTATAAAAAAGCCATTGCCGTTGCAATCTAAAGCGTCTGCGGTAATGAAAGCGTCATGCTGACTATTTTTAAATGGCCCGACAAGCGTCCAATTGCGAATGAATCCCATCTGTTCAAAAAATATTTTGGCCATATTTTTCTTTACCGCATTATTTATCCGGTGCTTGGCATCCACCGGTTCGATATAATTTTTGTCTGCCTGCGCCAGTGCGTCTATCGCCTGGTAAATTGCTTTGGAATCGGCAAGGGATTGCTGATAATCGCTTTTTTGCAGATTAGAGATGAACTGCCAGTATTTTTCCAGATAAACCTGTTCCAACTCAACCATTTTCAGACGTTTCACTACCATTGCGTCGTCCTGCCCGGCAGCTTTAATTGCCTTATCCAGCAATTGCCGGCAGCCAGTAACGAGTTCTGTGGTAAATATTTTCTCATAGCCGTCAATCCCGAATCTTAAGTCAAGCCCGTTATTGACCGCTTCGGCAAGTTTTATATAATAGTTGAACATGTATTTTCCAGCAGCAGGTCCGAAAAATTTACTGCACATATCATCGAGTTCTTTTTGCGGATCAAGCCATGGATTGGCTTTAAATCTGATCTCCATATAGCGGTTGACAAAAAGCGACGCGTCGGAACGCGGCCCCATATCATTAATTACGCCTTTTATTCCCATCTGATGCTGTTTCTGCAATGCTCCGGCGCGTTCAAGATATATCGGACACGGCAGTCCGCCGATCCAGCTTACCGGATCATACTCATAGCAATACATATTCTTACAGACTTCCTGCCAGCGTTTGAGCAATTTCCAGTATGCGTTGGCCGAAGGGCATTTGTCGTTAGGGGTAAGATGAATCAGGCAGGTGCTGTCTCTGGTATAGCCAATATAAATATTATCTTGCAGCTTCATGGCCGGCGGCAGTTTTTTATTGGCATACGCGTAATATCCGACTTTTTTCCCCGGCAGTTCTTTTGCCAGACGTACAGCAACGAAATTCGCGAAGTCGGCAACCCGGTTAGCGACATTGGGATAACCGCTGCCGTCAGGCGGCAGATTTTTATCCAGTTTCATACAATTTTCGCACTGGCAGTGATCAAACCCGTCTGCCGGATCCATCGGAAAACTGTCGCAGGTCGGGTGGGTCTTGAAGTATGCCACACCTTTCTGAGCCATGAGCTCCCTGACTTCCGGATTGGATACGCAGAGTTGTGATGGTATCCGCTTGCCGCCGATCAGCGCGTAATATTCCGGGTGTTCCTTAAAATATGTTTCAGGAGGGAACGCATACAGCCAGTAGTGCTGGGCGCTCTGCCAGCGCGTGCTGCCCATCCGGTTGCGGGCGCGCCATACAGGATGTTCATCGCCCTGCTTCCAGGAACTTTCCACCCGGCTGTCCATCGCGATTGTGACTGGCATCTTCCCTGGCGGCAGGCTGAGCTTATTTTGGTGCGGAATGATTTCGCCCATTTCGCCAGGCATGACCCACCGGCAGCCCCAGCCGTCAAGCATGGTATAAAGCGCATTCGCGATTCCCAGCGCGTTGCCAGATTTAATCACAATACCGGCATCGGATACATCAATTATACTGCTTTGAAGAGGATTTTTCAGATTCAAATTATCAACAATTTCCGCCCGCAGCGGAACAAGTCCGGAACCGGCCTGTTCCGGCAGCACGCAGCCGGTCATGGTTTTAAAGCACCGGATAAAGTCTGGAATAGCCTGTTGTTTTAGAATGCCGTCTCCCTCAATTCCTGTTGCAATATTTATATTCAGGTATATCTTCGGTGTTCCATCCTTGAATACGGTAAGCTCATTTTGTCCTGCCCGTGTTGTGAAAGGCATGCACAGAAATGCAAACCCCAGCCCCGCAATCACAAAAAATTTCTTCATTGTCAATCAATTCCTTTTTAAGTTTTAAATAATAATCTATTTTGAAATTAATCTGTTATGTTATTATGACTATTTATTTTTCCTGGATGGCTGTTCCATTTTTTCGTGGACTGAAATAAGTTGTTTTTTCATAGCATTTTGCGTAATCCAGGGCTGTAACATAGCCACTGAATGTAACAACATTGGCTGTTTTGCTGTGACGCAGATATATGGCGCTCCCGGAAACAAGACCAGGATATGTTGGAGCAGTATTATAAGTATCCAAAAATCCAGGGGCTGCCTCATTGACAAGAGTTGCAGTATAGTAGATTCCATTGTTGCCTATTGCAACATTGGAGGCATCCGCGAAAATGGCTAAATTAGGACTTTGTTTATATTTGGTAATGGTAGTCATTTTGCAAGGGGCCGGATAGCTGCCATGCCCCGGGTATATGCCAAAAACAGAGTTCAGTCCGTAATTAGAACGTATTCCAGTCAGGTTGTGGGCTGTTTCTCCTATTTCATATACCGGGGCATTGGCTTCACTCGGGCATGAAACATTTTTCTTCCCGCTCAGGTATTTGCTGTCTTTAAACATGCGCGGCCAATATGCGCCGGCCCAGCCGCTCCCATAACTCCATGGCGTGATCTGGGTGATACACCATTCCTGCGAGTCATTGGCATACATTTGGAAAGCCAATCCCAACTGTTTCAAATTGCTTTTGCACGCCGCCGATTGACTTGTCCCCCGTGCTTTATTCAGCGCAGGCAGCAGCATTGAGGCCAAAATTGCGATGATCGCGATCACCACGAGGAGTTCAATGAGCGTAAAAATTTCATCTTTGCTTCCGAGCTTCCATTTTAGTTCTTTTTTCATTTTATTCGTTCTCCTTATTTTATGAATTTGTGCAAATTATTCTATTATGGTCTTTTTTGTGCTGATTAAATTATAGTTTATATTGTGATTAAAGTCAATAGCGGAGACTCATATTTTTATTGTTTTTATGATAATAGATTGATAATATTAATCATATATTGTTTATAATTAAATATTTACGCCAAAAAATAAAATTATGTTTTTTTACTCAAAAAAGTGCTTATGTAATCTTTGTTAATTATTCTTATTGTTCTTTTTTTATGTTTTATTATTCTTTTAATTGTTGCTTTTTTGCAGTTTTACCGTTATAGTAATAATAGAGTACAGTATCAAACATAAAAACGATGGTAAAATTAATGATTAAAACATCACCGATAATCAATAATCTAAGTAATACAACCGCAACCAAAAAGCGGCGGCTGTTTGAGACTGTCCGTGACAAAATCATTGTGGATATGCTGTCGGCCAATCTGCAGCCGGGCGACAGTTACGCCACGGAAGGCGAATTGTGCAGTCATCTGAAAGCCAGCCGGAACACTGTCCGTAAGGCCATGGCTGAACTGGAGCAGGCGGGTTTTCTGGTCCGCCGCCAGCGTGTCGGCTCCATCGTTACCGAGAAAGCCTGTACCGGCCGATTGAATTCAATCGGCTTCGATAAAAGTGCGGAGCCGCGTTCAACTTCCAAGTTGACATTGGTACTGCCGGTATGGGAGAATAAAACTGGTAACTTCTTCAGTAATGTGGTGCTGCGCGAATTGAGCACCGCGCATGACGGGCAGCAGAAATATCTGGTCGAAGTCCGTCTGGCCGACGACCCGCTGGAAGATATCAGCGGCGACACCCGTGCCATTCTGGCGGTCGATCCGCCGCAAACGGCAATTCCGGCGTTGAAACAATTGCAGGAACGGCGCATCGAAATTATTGCAATCGAACCGAAATTCCCGTTTTTCATGGCGACTAATATCCGGTTTGACGCTCACCAGGCCGCCTATGACGCGGTAAAGCAGTTTTACGATGCCGGTCATCGTCAAATCGGACTTATTAACCAGGATATTTATCATGATACGTTCAGGCAATGGCTGCTGGGCTATCTTGACGCGCACCGTGACTTGAAGCTTGCAATCCATCCGAACGCCTTAATTCAAACCGTAGTGGGGACTGCCCAGCCGCAGATTAATCCGCTCGGAATAACCGCCTGGCTGAGTTCGTACAACGGCGGGGTTGACGAGTTGGCAAAGGCCTGTTCTCATTGCGGATTGAAAATTCCGCAAGACGTCGCGCTGGTCTGCGGCGATGACCCCGGTAATGTCATCATACCGTCTATCGGCTGCCGGTTGACCGCAGTCCGTCCTGATTACGTGGCGTTAAGTAAAATGATGCGGCAGATATTGAATCGTGAAATACCGTCGGTGCCTGGCAATGTCCTGACCAGTCCGATGCAGTGGATCCGCCGTGACAGCGCATAGAAAAAGCAGCGCCAGCGGTGCAGGATGTTGCTAAAAAGCAAATATACGCATTTTGCCCTGAGGTCTGGGAATTTAGTCCGTCGGAGCCCCATCCCTGGCAGTCCGAAAAAAATCGTTTTTATCGTAATTCCATCCCGGCGGCAGTAAAACGGTGAACCATAGTCGAATATCAGACTCCGGTTCGGTAGATAGGTTAAAAAAACAGGAAAACTTTAGCTAATGCAGTTTAACCTTTCTGGATACTGTCATTATATTATGACAAAGAGATTTTTGTAATCAGGAGCTAAAATAAATAATAATAAACATGAAGACGCGGTGATTGCCAGTGCTATACTTCAGGGGGATATTGATCGATTCAGTGAGTTGCTCGAGAAATATAAGGGACTGGTTTACGCAATAGTTGCCCGGCGGGTTCCGGCTGATGCTGTTGCAATAGTATCACAGGATTCCTTCATCCGGGCTTACCAGTCGCTGTCAGTTTATACTGGTAAAGTACCTTTTGGTAATTGGGTCTCGCGAATTGCCATCTGGTCATGTTGTGCTTACTGGCGGGAGCAGATACGTCGCCGGGGACTGCTGGTCAGTCCATCGCCGACGCAGAACCTGCTGAAATGGATTGAGCAGGCGGCAACTTGCAGAACTGAAGACGAGTCCGACCAGTTGGTCGAGCAGGCGGAATCGGCTAGGATATTGGAATGGCTTCTTGTCCAATTGTCACCGGAAGACCGGACTCTGATCGAATCGGTTTATATTGAAGGCAGGCGGCTGAAAGAAGTAGCGGCAGCATTAGAATGGAGCCTTGTCAAAACAAAAGTCAGGGCAATGCGGGCTAGGCGAAAGATGCGCCGACTGCTCGAATCAATCGGGGAATCAATATGAAAAAACAGGATATTGAGCATCTAGAAGTAATGCTGGGAAAAGTTTTCCGGCGCGGTAAAGACCTTAAGCCGATGCCAGAATGGAGTACCGAGGTTCTCGCGGCAGTCCGGCGCTGTCATGCAACAGAAAATATCGCGAAAAACAGCCAGGTGATACCGGTCAGGATGATGTGGCAACTGGCCACTGGATTGGTGGTTGTCGCATTACTTTGCTCGGTGCTGTACATGTCGATTCAGTTCCAGAGATCATCAGTTATTGAAGTTCCTCTAGACAGTTTTGATAATACCATAAACTTAATAATGCAAATAAAGGAAAAACATTTGTGATGAAGAACAGCAATATATGGATGATAACGCTGTGGGCAGGAACACTGTTCCTTTCCGGTGCGGTTGCCGGTTTTTTTGTAAGCCACTTGATTACTGCGCTGCCGCAGTGGAACAAACGCCAATGTCAGCTGCCTACTCCCACATCTGCGGAAAAAATAAAGGCGATGATGAGTGAGCGTACGTTCATGCGGCTTGAACTGACAACATCGCAGCAACAGCAGGCCAGGCAGGCAATAGACCGCTGGGTAGAGCGGATTGAGCAATTACGGCAGGAACACTCCCCGGAATATCAAGCAGTATTTATGGAACTTTTTGACCGTATGGCTACGGGGTTGACCCCATTACAGAAATTGGAACTGGAGAAGATTAGAATGGAAATTACTGAACCACAGCAAGCCGGACGCAAGCAACACCGCTATGGTAAAAATCAATCATCTCGTCAATGATGTGCCCAAAATAATCAGGCTGCCTACTGTCCCGTCAGAGATTAATGAGTATGTTGCGTGATGAAGGTATTCGTTTTTTTTTTAGATTTTATGATTTGCCAGTGTAACCTTTTCGCTTATTACTCACGCTATTATAGTAAAGCAATAGTTTATTTTTTAAAGTTATTGCTAAAAACCATTAACAGGAGATTGATTATGAAAAACATCATCAAGTCAGGTCTGGTCGCCGCTCTAGTTTTAACGTTCTGCTCTGTAATGACTATGGATGCGGCTACGAAAACACAGACCAAAGCCAAAAAGCGTGACGGTTCATGCCTAAAAGAAGCATCCGATGCAAGCAGCATGACTCTTGCGGCTACGAAAACACAGACCAAAGCCAAAAAGCGTGACGGTTCGTGCTTGAAAGAAGCATCCGATGCAAGCAGTATGACTCTTGCGGCTACGAAAACACAGACCAAAGCCAAAAAGCGTGACGGTTCATGCTTGAAAGAAGCATCCGATGCAAGCAGCATGACTCTTGCGGCTACGAAAACACAGACCAAAGCCAAAAAGCGCGACGGTTCATGCTTGAAAGAAGCATCCGATGCAAGCAGCATGACTCTTGAATCTTAAGTAGGGGCGTAAACTCTTTTTGGGGTGTGTCAGTAATTTTGTGTAAAAAGTCTTTTCATCATTATTCTATATTGTCTTCAATATAGTTCCTGTTTTCAGTGTGCGCGAGCACACGTTCCAGGAAACGCACGTCCCCATAAATCTTCAGTATAAAAATACCGCTTATTTCTTAACAACTCCTTATCCCGAAAGTTGTACAACTTTCGGGATAAGCGAATTCAAAACTTATTTGGAAAGCGGGAAAGAAGCCTGAATACTTGCGGTCTTGTTATCCCATTTGCCGTCTGGAGAAAGGAAAATTACCGTGACGACTTCAGCCGCGCCTTCTTTGGGCGTCAGGGTGAATGTGAACGTGTAGGTGTTGTCAGCCGCTGTAACATCCTGCGCCTTGCCGCCAAGCCAGTAACCGCCCCATGCGCCGTCTTCTTTTTTGTTATGCAGATCGCAAGTGAGCTTGGCGGGGGTCTTTACATTTTTCAGGGAGACCTTAACTTCCACGGTATCTCCGATTTTCGCGCTTTCCGGAACAGTTACCGTACACCAGTCAGCGACATCCTTGCTGACAGTTTTCACTTCCGGCGCCGCCTGCGCCATGGTTTCGTTTGCCAGGAACATCATGCCGGAGGTACTCAGAACCGCGACAGTTGCCATCATAATCATCTTTTTCATTTTCACGATCCCCTTTGCTATTTTTATTTTTCATGACCGGATTAAGAAACTGGTATCATTATCAGTTAGGAGCCGTAAAGAAATAACCTTTACATCTTCGCGCTTCTCCCGAATGCCTTTGTGTTTGCCGGTTCGTTACATACCTTCAGGTATGCGCCTTACCGGCAATTCCCAAAATCTCTTCGGGATATTTCGCGAGACTTGT
>CAIPAT010000236.1 GCA_903863035.1 uncultured Lentisphaeria bacterium | reverse complement strand
TGCCCAAAACTCATCCGTAATTTCCCAAGTTTTTAATCGCTGCATCGCCATGTCTGCCTCCCGGTATGTCATTTTTAAGTTTACCGGGAATAATATACATCCAAGTTCAGCAAAAGTCAATTATTAGTAGATAAGCTCTTAACACTTTTGGGAGAAAACCCGGTGTATGGGAAAATCCGTCCGGCAGGATAAACTTTATCAGCAGCCAAACCAGCCCCGCGATCCTGGCCAGTACTGAAAAAACCTTCAGCAGCAGCGGAAATTACGGCAATCCCGAAAAACGCAGTCAGTAATGAAAGTGTAATTGCCGTATTTCTACAATTCATAAGACCCTCATGCATAGTCTATTGTTTATTTTTTGGACACTGTCCATTATTATTATATGTTAAAATAATAGTTTTGTCAATAAGTAAAAAAATAAAAGGACAAAAAAATGAATTTAAATCACATACGCCCCTGTCCAGGCATCGTTATTGGCGTAAACTCTGGATTCACGGGGAACCAGATATACTTCCTCGTGCAGTTTTACCATAGTGTGATTATAGCTGTCATGGGACAGATGCACCTGAATCAGGCGGTTGTGGCGGTCTATAAGTTCAACTTTTACAATCGGTCCGGCAGTGAGCACCCGATAAACTTTGGCAGGCAGGGCCGGACCGGCGCCTGGCGTACTCTGAATGGTCAAATCGTGCGGACGCACCAGTAGTCTGGCGGTGTTTTCCCGGCCTTCAGTAAGCGGAACAACTTCATTGAAAATTGCGCTGTCGCTTTCGATGCGCCCGTGAAAAACGTTAACGTCACCCAGAAACTGCATGACGAATTCAGTTGCGGGACAGTGAAATACTTCGTTTGGCGAACCGATTTGTTCGATAGCGCCGCGATTCATCACAACAATCCTGTCGGCCACTTCCAGCGCCTCTTCCTGGTCGTGGGTGACGAAGATGCTGGTGACATGCAGCGTATCATGCAGTTTCCGCAGCCAGCGGCGCAGTTCCGCCCGTACTTGAGCATCAAGCGCTCCGAACGGCTCGTCAAGCAGCAGAACTTTGGGCTCTATCGCCAGGGCGCGGGCGAGAGCGATACGCTGACGCTGTCCGCCGGATAATTGTGACGGATAGCGTCCGGCCATGGTTTCCATCTGAACCAGGCGCAACAGTTCGTTGACTTTATCTTTGATATCCTGTTTTGACGGGCGCTGGTCACGCGGTTTTACCCGCAGGCCGAAGGCGATATTTTCAAAAACTGTCATGTGGCGGAACAGTGCATAATGCTGAAACACAAATCCTACCTGACGGCGATTAACCGGACTGGAGGTCACTGTCTGGCTGTCGAACAGGATATCCGCATTAGCATTGCGGTCCGCCTCTTCCAGGCCGGCGACGATTCGCAGCAATGTGGTCTTGCCCGAGCCGGAAGGCCCCAGCAGAGCCGTCAGTTCGCCCGACTGGAATTCAATATTGATATTTTTCAGCGCATGAAAATCGCCGAAAGTTTTACTGATGTTTCTTAAAATGATACTCATATTTTATTCTCCTCTGATTGTTCAGCCGTGTTTGGTTTTCCATTCTACGATGCTTTTGAGCACCAGCGTGACCAGCGCAAGTCCGGCCAGCAGGGAAGCTACTGCGAAAGCCGCCACAAAATTATATTCATTATAGAGAACTTCGACTTGCAGCGGCAGCGTATTGGTTTCCCCGCGGATATGACCGGATACGACCGAAACTGCCCCGAACTCACCCATCGCCCTGGCATTGCAGAGAATGATTCCGTACATCAGTCCCCATTTGATATTGGGCAGCGTCACCCGGCGGAAAGTCTGCCAGCCGCTTGCACCAAGGCTGAGTGCGGCCTGTTCCTCGTCCGTCCCCTGCTCGCTCATCAGCGGAATAAGTTCTCTGGCGATAAACGGGAAAGTTACGAATACGGTTGCCAGGACAATTCCCGGAACGGCAAAGATGATTTGAATGTCATGCTCGCCCAGCCATGGACCGAGCCAGCCGTGCAGTCCGAACAGCAGCACATAGATCAAACCGGAAACTACCGGCGACACCGCGAACGGCAGGTCAATAAGCGTGATAATCAGACTCTTGCCTTTGAACCGGAATTTAGCCAGTGCCCAGGATGCGGCCAGGCCGAATACCAGATTGACCGGCACCGCGATGGCGGCGACCAGCAGCGTCAGCCGCAGCGCCGAAAGCGCATCTTTCTCTGTAATACTGGCCCACCATAACGACAGTCCCGCGCTGAACGCTTCTTTCAGCACAATTATCAGCGGCATAATCACGAACATGAAAAGAAAGCCGAGGGCGATAACTGTAATTGCCATATTGACAATCAGCGGCGGGTTCAGCCCCGGACGTTTATCTGTTGATCTAAGTATATTTATGAACATTCTTGCTACCTTATTAAATGTTTTCCGCTCCAGCTCTGGAACAGGTTGATCAGCAGAATCAGCGCCAGCGAAACCAGCAGCATGGCAACGGCAATCGCGGTTGCTCCGGCATAGTCATACTGCTCCAGTTTGGTGATAATCAGCAGCGACGCGATTTCCGTTTTCATCGGCATATTGCCGGCGATGAAAATCACCGAGCCATATTCTCCCACTGCTCTGGCAAAAGCCAGCGTGAAACCGGTAATTATCGGCGGCATCAGCAGCGGCAGAATCACTTTAGTGAGGGTTTGAGTGCGTGAAGCGCCCAGGCTGGAAGCGGCTTCTTCCAGCTCCCGGTCCATTTCCTCCAGCGCCGGCTGTACCGTCCGGATCACAAACGGCAGACCGATAAAGATCAGTGCAACTGTAATTCCAAGTTGGGTGAACGCGACTTTTATGCCGATGGATTGAAGAAAAATTCCTAATTTCCCGTTCGGTGAATAAAGCATGGCTAATGCAATCCCGCTGACTGCGGTCGGCAGCGCAAACGGCAGATCGACAATCGCATCAATCACGCGTTTCCCGGGAAAATTGATTCTCACCAGAAACCACGCGACAATTGTGCCGAAGACCACATTTACCGCCGCCGCAACCAGCGAAGCGCCGAACGTAAGCTTAAAAGAAGCCAGCACGCGGGGATCCAGGATTGTTTTGAAGAAACCGCCGAAACCAAGTTCGCTGCTTTTGACAACGAGCGCGCTCAGCGGCAGCAGTACTATCAATCCCAGATAGAGCAGTGTATAGCCCAGCGACAAGCCGAAGCCGGGCAGCACACTGGATTCTTTAAAGCGAAATGACATATTACAGTGCTCCTTAGTTGTAACCGGGTTGATAGATCTGATCGAAAATTCCGCCGTCGGAGAAATGTGCTTTCTGGGCTTTCTGCCAGCCGCCGAATACTTCATCTATAGTGAAAAGTTTAGATTTCGAGAATCTGGCAATATCCGCCGGATCAGCATTTTCCGGATGGACCGGACGATAAAAGTGCCTGGCAGCCAGTTTCTGGGCTTCCGGGCTGTAAAGGTGCTTCAAATAGGCTTCGGTGATCTTTCTGGTTCCGCGCTTGTCAACGACTGTGTCAATTATCGCAACTGGCGGTTCTGCCAGAATACTGATCGGCGGAACCACAATATCGAATTTATCCGCGCCAAGCTGATTTACTGACAGAAAAGCTTCATTTTCCCAGGCCAGCAGTACATCGCCGATGCCGCGCTGGGCAAACGTCGTCGTCGCACCGCGGGCACCTGAATCAAGTACTGGAACATGTTTGTACAATTCCGCGATAAATTCTTTGGCTTTCTTTTCCGCCACTCTGACTTCCTCCGCCTTGTCCGAATCGTTAATTTTTTTCAGATCCCCCAATTCCCGGTTTAACACATATCCCCATGCCGCCAGATGGTTCCAGCGGGCTCCCCCTGAAGTCTTGGGATTCGGAGTAATTACTTCCACGCCCGGTTTAATCAGATCGTTCCAGTCTTTGATCGCTTTGGGGTTGCCTTTTCTTACCAGAAACACAATAGTTGAGGTATATGGCGAACTGTTTTGTGGCAGGTTCTGCTGCCAGTTTGGCTGGAGCAGCTTGGATTTGGCACTGATCTCATCAATGTCATAGGCAAGCGCCAGGGTGACAACATCCGCTTTCAGTCCGTCAATCACGGCTCTGGCCTGCTTGCCTGAACCGCCGTGGGACTGCCGGATGTTGACTTTTCTGCCGGTTTCTTTTTCCCAGTATTTGGCAAACAGCACATTGTAGTCACGGTATAATTCACGAGTCGGATCATAAGAAACATTCAGAATTTCATCTGTTCCGGCGGCATTTGCCAGAAATGGAATCCCCGAAAATAAAAGCAGTACCGTTTTTAATATATATATTTTAATCTTATTCATAATTTATTCTTCCTCAATATTCAAATTATCAGTTATTATTTTATTTTCTACATATTTTTTATTTTCTACATCGAAAATTTCTACACATTCGTAACAGCATCTTGTACCTCCATATTTGCCTGATCTGATTCAATAAGAGGTTATATTATACCGTAAATCATGAGTTGTCAATTTAATTACTACTAAAATAGTATAAATTTATTAAACAATTTTATTTTAAATAGTATTTCGAGCCAAGATTCAATACAATAATACCTTATCAATAATATAAAGATTATGCCTTAGATGTTATAATCTTCGGAATTGCCGTGCTCTTGTTTGAGCGCCATCGACAGAATTAAATCCGCCTGTTTGGCGGCGGCAATATTTACTCGCGGCGCACAAGGCGGCCTGTTTTCTCCGACTTCCGATACCAGATCTCCCACCATATAAAAATAATCATGAACCTGCAAGGTCATGATGGCATCGGCATTGCCCCATCCGGCCAGGCCGGAGGCGGCAACCAGATACTTGCCGGAACTGTAAAATGTTTCCACCAGCATGCGTTTGGCTTCCGCGCGGTCAAAAGCTTCAACTATTACATCGCACCCGGCAAAAACCTCACGTGCGTTCCCGGATGTGATTTTTACGGGCAGGGAAGCGATTTCCACGTCCGGGTTAATTCTGCGAAGATTAACCGCAAGCGCATCTACTTTGGTTATTCCAAGTTGATCCTGAAAATAGAACTGGCGATTGAGATTGCCCGGTTCAACCACGTCGAAATCGCAGATCACAAAATGCTTGAATCCGCTGCGCACCAGGTTCTGTGCGCAGTTGGACCCCAGCCCGCCGGCGCCGGCAATGCCTATGGTAAAGGACTCGATTTTCTCTAATTGTTCCGGAGAAAAATGCTTCAACAGTCCTTGTTTGAAGCTATTTCTTCCGTTTTCGTATTCTGACATCAGCCGCCTCCGACAAAAGTTATTGCATAAATTACGTCATCATCCTGCAGCTTTATTTCCGGCCAGGATGTTTTTGGCGCGATTTCGCCATTGTATTCGATAACCACTTTTTCCGGATTTATTTTTTTCTGCTCCAGAAACTGCGGCAGATAAATATCCTGATCAAGGTATGCAGTCCCTCCGTTGAAACTAATCCTCATCTTGTATAATCTCCGGTTAAACTTTTTCCAGCGCCTGTTCCAGATCGCTGATCAAGTCGTCAATATGCTCAATTCCAACCGAAACCCGGATCAGGTTTCGGGTGATTCCTGAAGCGGCGCGAACATCTTCCGGCATGGAAATGTGGGTCATGGTCCATGGATGCTCAATCAGCGACTCCACCCCGCCCAGTGATTCGGCCAGTGTGAATAATTTAACTGCGCTGAGCAGGCGGAATGCTTCCTGTTCGCCGCCTTTTACCTTAAATGAAAAAGTCCCGCCGCCGCCTTTCATCTGTTTTTTGGCAAGTTGATGTTGCGGATGGCTTTCCAGCAGCGGATGCAGCACTGCTTCAATTTTAGGATGCCGTTCCAGCCAGTGCGCCAGCGCCAAAGCGTTTTCGTGATGACATCGCATCCTGGGGGCCAGCGTTTTGATGCCGCGCAGTACCAGGAAGCAGTCAAATGGCGAGGAACAGGTTCCCAGCGCATTTTGCAGGAATCCGATTTTCTCCGCAAGCTGCGGGTCTTTGACTATCAGCGCGCCGCCGACTACATCTGAGTGTCCGTTGATGTATTTGGTGGTGGAGTGCATGATGATGTCTATGCCGTATTCCAGCGGACGCTGGAAATACGGCGATAAAAACGTATTGTCGCATATTGTCAGGATTTTTCTGGGCGCGGCGAAAGCGGCAATCGCCTCCAGGTCAACCAGATTCATCATCGGGTTGGTCGGGGTTTCAATCCAGATGCCGCGGGTGTTTGATTTTGTTTTTGCCGCCAGCAAATCAAGTTTTCTGAGATCAATGAACTCAACATCAACGCCCCTGGCTTTTACGATTTTAGCCAGTAATCTGTAACTTCCGCCGTACAGATCGTCATGGACAATCAAATGATCGCCCGGCTGAAAAATTTCAAGCACGGTTGCTTCCGCCGCCATGCCGGTGGCAAACGCGAAACCGTGAGTTCCGCCTTCCAGCGCCGCCAGGCAGTCCTCCAGCGCTTTGCGGGTCGGATTGCCGCTGCGGGAGTAATCAAACGGGCCGGGTTGATTGACTCCTTTGAACGCAAAGGTGGAAGTCTGATAAATCGGCGTCATTACCGCCCCGTAAACCGGATCCTTGGCCTGTCCGGCGTGAATAGCTAGTGTTTCAAAATTCATTAAGCACCTCTTTAAAGTTTATACGCCCAGATCCTGGAACAGTATTGTTGACAGGTATCTTTCGCCGGAATCCGGCAATATAACGACAATATTCTTGCCGGCAAACTCTTCCAGTCCGGCCAGTCTCACCGCGACGGCGGTTGCCGCTCCGCTGGAAATCCCGCAAATAATGCCTTCCTCGCGGGCAAGTCTTCTGGAAAATTCGATTGCTTCCGCATCTTCAGCCGTTTCAATCCGGTCTACCAGTGACAAGTCCAGCACTTCCGGTATGAAGCCGGCGCCGATACCCTGGATTTTGTGCGGTCCCGGTTTCAGTTCCAGTCCTTTCAGTTTCTGGGTGAGCACCGGACTTGCCGCCGGCTCAACTCCGACCGAAATGATGGCCTTCTTCTGATGAAGTTTTATATAGCGGGAAACTCCGGTAATCGTGCCGCCGGTGCCGATGCCGGCGACAAAAACGTCAACTTCGCCATTGGTGTCTTCCCATATTTCCGGCCCGGTGGTCTGTTCGTGGATCGCCGGATTTGCCGGATTGCGGAATTGCTGCGGGAGAAAGTATTTGCCTGTATCTGATGCCGCAATTTCCTCGGCGCGCCTGACTGCGCCTTTCATGCCTTCCGCGCCCGGAGTAAGAATAAGATTGGCCCCGAATGCGGCCAGCATTTTCCGTCGCTCAATGCTCATGGTCTCCGGCATGGTGAGCGTTAATGGATAGCCTCGCGAAGCCGCTACGAATGCCAGCGCGATGCCGGTGTTGCCGCTGGTCGGTTCGATGATCTCAACGCCGGGTTTGAGCAGGCCTTTCTTTTCGGCATCCCATATCATGTTCGCGCCAATCCGGCATTTTACTGAATATCCCGGATTGCGGCCTTCGGTTTTGACAAAAATAGAGGCTTTCAGGCCTTGCGTGATTTTTTTCAGCTTTATCAGCGGAGTATGCCCGATTGTGAGACTGTTGTCTTCGTAAATCATTTTCATTTCTTTAACTCCTTTTAGTTAATGTTTATTTATTATATAAACATTTATTATCATACTGCATTTTTATATAAAAGTCAATATGCAAGTATAGAAAAATCCAAAAAATATTTAAAATTGTATTCCATTAAAGAGAATGTATTAAAATTGTATAATATATAAGTAAACAATTTACAGGTTATGAACAGCAATGGTTGCGTGGATGACTGGAAAGATGAATATCGCCTGAATGAGGAGCGGAAAAAGACAGCCGCAAGAAACTCGTCCCGCAATGGCGGGATTGCGATCTTTTGAATTTGGATTCGTACCCTTCGAATGCCTTCGATACCACGGTATCGGCGACTTCTCAGAATACGAACCAATCGTCAAAATCTGCGCAATCTTTACGCAATTTTTAGCTTTACAGAGTACTAGGTCCAATTTTCAGCCGTGTAAAGTATAATGCCCATAGGCATAAAACCTATGGGCATTAATCCGGCTGATTAATTTTCTGTCATACACAACTAATGAGTATTTCTGATACATCTTCCGGTGAGAGGTCGGCGCGTTCGCCGAGCATGGTTCCACGCTCTTTCAGGCGGCGGCTGATTTTTACGGCGGCATCATTGGCGTCGATCTTGTAGTCCGAAAGACGCGTATGCATCCCTAGCGAGTTGAAGAACTCTTCGGTGGCTTTGATTGCCGCGTCAGCCGCTTTGCACTCGTCTCCGGCGGTGAATTTAAGACCGAAGATCCTTTCTCCATACTGTAACAGTTTTGCCTTCTTCGCCTCCTTGCAATGTGTAAGCAGCCTGGGGAGAACAACGGCCAGCGACTGCGCATGGTCAATGCCATAGAACGCGGTCAGTTCGTGACCGATCATGTGGGTTGCCCAGTCTTGCGGAACGCCGCATCCGAGGAGGCCGTTCAGCGCGTTGGTGGCGGCCCACATCACATTGGCCCTGGCATCGTAATCCAGAGGTTTTTGAATGACTTTCGGGCCTTCCTCAATCAGTGTCAGCAGAACTGATTCGGCCTGCCGGTCCTGGAGCGGCGCATTCACGTCAAAGGTCATGTATTGTTCGAATACGTGGACATAGGCGTCGACGATGCCGTTGATCGTCTGCCGTGCCGGCAGGGTGAAGGTGGTTTCCGGGTCGAGGATGGAGAACTGCGGATAGACACAGGGGCTGCTGAAAAACAGCTTCTCACCGGAAGCGGCCTTTGATATTACGGAGTTGGCATTCATTTCGGAGCCGGTGGCGGGGAGGGTGAGCACCGCTCCGAGCGGGACGGCGGACTTGACCGCCGCGCCTTTCGCAAGAATGTCCCACGGATCAGTTCCATCGTAACGCGCCGCCGCCGCTATGAACTTGGCGGCGTCGAGCACCGAACCGCCGCCGACGGCCAGGAGGAAGCCGATCTTCTCCTGTTTGATCATCTCGACGGCTTTCATGCAGGTTTCGCAAAACGGGTTCGGTTCAATGCCTGAAAATTCCAGTACGCGCCTTTTGCCCAGGGCTGCGATAACCTGGCTGTAGACTCCGTTTTTTTTGATTGAGCCGCCGCCGTACAGCACCAGAACGGAAACGTCAGCCGGAACGAGCTTGTCAAGTTCTGTGATGGTGCCTTTGCCAAAAACAATCTTGACCGGATTGCAGTATTCGAAATTGAGCATGATGTGATCTCCTTGTATGAGTTCAATTAATTATCAGTTTTTTAAGATACTCTTGAGTAAACGATTTTTAAAGTGCAATTGTACCGATTTTCAATCCTGTGCAAAAACACGTTTAAGAATTTATGCTGTTTTTATTTCATCGTTGCTGGTCTTCCGGAAAAGAGGTTATAGAGTATTTATCGAGTGAACGAAATATAAATTGTATTAAATTATTTCATAAAAGATGCGGAAAAATTGTTTTTGGAGTCGTTCAAAAATAAACTTGTCAAGTTTATTTATTAACAACTCCTTTACTGTTTTTAACAAACGTTATTCATGCTTATTGTCTATTTATTGTTTCCGGGATTCTGGATTATTGAACGACAGGCAGGCGAAACATGAGAATAAAAAAGAGAATTGTTCAATCCGGCAATGTGCTGATGCTGATATTGATATTGGCATTCAGTATTTTTTTAGTCACACTTACTTCACTGCTGATTGTTCACAATACCACGATTAATACTTATAAATCTGTGCTGACCGATATTGTTGAATGTGACAGGATGATGATTATGGCACTGGCGGAAAGCGGGTTAAGTGAAGAGGCTGTTGCCCTGATTATGAAAAAGTCCCATGCCAGGCAGCAAAGCATAGGCCGGACGGGTGAATTTGTAATTGCTGATCTGAATGGCACGACGGTTGCATTTCTATTAAATGACAGCAGCTATTCAACTCCGACATATGAGCAGATCATGACTGGTGAGACTGCCGGGCCGATGCAAATGGCGTTTCATGGCAAGTCAGGATTTATTAAAGCCAGAGACTATAGAGGTGTTGAAGTATTGGCCGGTTACTCATTTATTAAAGGATTTAACTGGGGGATTGTTGCCAAGATCAATGCGGCGGAAGTGAACCAGCCGTTTCTCAAGGCGGCTTATATCGCAGCCTTCATGGCGTTGATATGCATAATTATCGGTTCAATTCTATTTGTTATGATAACAAATCCAATGATTGGACGCATAATTAAAAGCGAGAATAAATTCCGTTCACTGTTCGATGCTTCCGCTGATAAAATAGTAATTACAGATTTTGCCGGACGATGTCTGGAAGTAAATGAAACCGCGTGTCTGAAACTGCAATACAGCCGGGAAGAGTTTCTTTCAATGTCGCTCCGGGAGATTAATTCTCCTGAATTTCGCTGCAAATATGATGAAGCAATTAATAAACTGCCGGAAACCGGCTTTATAAGTTATGAATCTGAATACATCACTAAAACCGGGCAGATTATCCCGGTGGAAATTATTGCCAAAATAATCGACTATAATAATTCCAGAGCGATTTTAAAAGTTGCCCGCGACATCACTGACCGCAAACGGGTGGAAGCGGCGCTGCAAAAAGCCAAAGATTATGCGGAAAATCTGATTCATACCGCCAACGCTATTGTGGTATGTCTGGATATCAACGGCAATGTGCAGGTGTTCAATAACGCTGCGGAGAATATTACCGGATACACCTTTGACGAAGTTAAAAACAAGAACTGGTTTGAGTTGATTGTGCCCCGT
The DNA here is from genome assembly GCA_903863035.1 of uncultured Lentisphaeria bacterium. GTDB lineage: Bacteria > Verrucomicrobiota > Lentisphaeria > Victivallales > Victivallaceae > CAIPAT01. Next base: position 11,906 of record CAIPAT010000236.1, on the reverse strand, counting down.
GAACGTTATCCGCAAATCTGGGATGCATTTACCAGAGCCGGCGACGGCAGACTGCCCAGGAACATGGAAAATCCGATCTTGACCAAATCCGGAGATGAACGATATATTGTATGGCAGAACAATGAGATTGCGGAAAACGGACAGATTACCGGCACGATATCTTTCGGGATTGACATAACCGAACGCAAGCATGCGGAAGAGGAAATTCATAAACTTAATGAGGAACTGGAACAGCGGGTGCGGGACCGGACGGTACAGCTTGAAGCCGCCAATAAGGAACTGGAGTCTTTTGCATATTCCGTTTCGCATGACCTGCGGGCGCCGCTGCGCGGGATCGACGGCTGGAGCCTGGCTTTGTCTGAAGACTACAATGCCCAGCTGGACGAGCGGGCATGTCAATACATAGAGCGTGTGCGTTCAGAAACTCAGCGGATGGGACAGTTGATTGATGATTTGCTGCAACTCTCCCGCGTCACCCGCTCGCAACTACAACTGGCAGCGGTAAATCTTTCAGCGCTTGCGCAAACCGTTGCGGAGCATCAACTGGAAGCGTTTCCTGCTCATAATGCAGAAATTTTCATCGAGCCCGGCTTGTCTGTCATGGGAGATGCCAGGTTGCTGGAGATCGCGCTTAATAACCTGTTTAATAACGCCTTTAAGTTTACCGGGAAGCGCCCGCAGGCGCGAATCGAATTCGGCAGGACTGTTGTTGACGGCAGACAAACCTTCTTTGTGCGCGATAACGGCGCCGGTTTTGATATGGCGTATGCGTCGAAATTATTCGGCGCATTTCAAAGAATGCACAAGCAAACCGAGTTTCCTGGAACCGGTGTCGGTTTGGCGACTGTCCAGCGGATTATTCACCGTCATGGCGGACGAATCTGGGCGGAAGCAAAAGTGGATCAGGGAACGACGTTTTATTTTACCATGAATGAGGCGGCGTTATAAGATTCTAGACTTATGGGACTTAACCACCATTAACCATTAACCATTAACCATTAACCATTAACCATTAACCATTAACCATTAACCATTAACCATTAACCATTAACCATTAACCATTCTCCATTCCCCATTCACCATTCCCCATTCACCGCAGTTTTACTGTTTTTCTTCCGGTTCGTCGTCGGGGAGTGATTCGGCCAGAAGCGAATGCGGCAGTGATTTTTTCGCTTTGACTTTCAACTCAGTCAGCCGGTGCGCCTGGCCGATGAGATTGCCGCGGCCGTCTTTCAACAGCTTCATGGCTTCGGTATAACTGTCATTGGTCTTCTCGATATGTTTGCCGATGTCTTGAAGTACTTCGACAAAAGTTACGAATTTATCATACAGTTTCGCGCCTTGTTCAGCTATTTCTATGGAATTTTTATTCTGATAATCCCTTTTCCATAGATCGACTATCAATTTCAATGCAGCGATCAAATTGGTCGGACTGATCAGCAGGATACGCTTGGAATACGCATAATTCCACAGTTCAGGGTCTTTCTGCATGGCAAACAGGTAGGCGGGTTCAATCGGAACAAACATCATGGTAAAATCCAGACTTGCCACGTAATCCTGATAGTTTTTGCCGCTAAGTCCGTCAATATGGTTTTTTATGGATTTGATATGTTCATCCAGATAAACATCCTGCTGCTCTTTAGTTTCGGCAGAGGAAAAACGCTCATAGGCGACCAGGGAAACTTTCGAGTCAATTACTACTTTCCGGTTGTCGGGATAAGCAATAATCACGTCAGGTCTTAACACGTTGCCGTCATGATCCCGGAGGCTTTCCTGCACAAAATATTCCCGGCCCCTGGTCAGCCCGGATTTTTCGAGGATGCTTTCCAGAATCATTTCACCCCAGTTGCCCTGAGTTTTGGTCTGCCCCTTCAGCGCATTGGTCAAATTATTGGCTTCCTGGCTGATTTTAGTATTCAGCACCACCAGGTCTTTGATTTTCTCTTCCAGGGAGAACCGTTGTTTCGACTCTTTATCATAGGTTTCTTCGACCCGTTTTTTGAAGGAATCCAGGTTTTCGCCCAGCGGTTTCAGGATGGCTTCGATGTTGGTTCTATTAATTTCGGTAAACTTCTGAGATTTCTCTTCCATTATCTTATTGGCGATATTTTGAAATTCGGTCTGGAATTTAGTCCGTATTTCTTCAATCTCTTTATTCTGGTTTTCGAGTTTCTCCTCCAGAAATCCTCTGGCGGCATCCAGCGCAGAAGCTTTTTTGGACAGATCGTTGACCGTCTCGTCTTTCAGTTTAATCTCTTTTTTATGCTCTTCGATAGCCATGCCTTGCGCTTTCACTGTTTCCAGCGCACTTTCCAGGCTGGCGATTTTGCCGGAAAGTTCTTTACTCAACCTTTGAATCTCTTCGTTTTTGGTGTCCAGTGCATCTCTGGTTTTAGTCTGGTCACCCTTCAGTTCCATATACTGGACATTCTGATTGGCATAGGCGGTATCACGGGAAGACAATCTGCCGGTCAAGTCATTGATTTCTCTGGATTTCTGCTCAACCGCCAGTTCTGCCGTTTGCAGTGAACCGGTCAGCGACCTGTTCTTTTCGGATTCAATTTTATAGCTGGTAACGGCATTGTTAAGTTCCGCTTTCAGGTTTTCGCAGTCGGCTTTTGCTACTGTATTAACGGTGAATTTATATTTGGCAATAAACCATGCCGAAATCCAGGCGACAACAAAACCGGTGGCAAAAAATAATATGTTCATGCTAAACGCTTCTTAAATAATTGTATTGTTTGATGAGTATAATATAGCGTTAATTTCGCTCACTGCCAGATAAGGTTGATAAACAGGCTTCAGGCTGCCGAGCTGTCCGCGGATGATTTTTTGATATGGTACTTGCGTTTAAAGAAAACTTCGGCGATCTTCCAGGAGTCATGAAAAGATCGGAAATGTGAATTGCTGCTGCCGCGGTCGTAAATGGCGTTAATCGGGACTTCCAGAATCGGATAGCGCTTATTGGCAATACAGGTCAGCAGGACTTCCAGTTCATAATCAAAGCCGTTCGGCTTGATCGTGACCAGTTCATCCAGCCATTTGCCCGGAATTCCGCGCAGACCGGTTTGAGTGTCTTTCAGCAGTACACAGGTAAATATCTTCAGGATCATGATTGCCAGCATATTGCCCAGTCGTTTTTTTAAAGGCATTTTACCGTTTCTGATTGTCCGGCAGCCGAGCACCAGTTGTTCCGGATTTTCCTGGATTGCGGCATAGACTTTTTTGATATCTTCCGGCAGATGCTGGCCGTCAGCGTCTGCGGTGACCACCGAAGTTCCGGGATAGCGCCGGATCACATGCTTGAACGCGGTTTTCAACGCGGCGCCTTTGCCGCGGTTGAACTCATGACAAAGAATGTCCACACGGTCAAATATCTCAAGGGCATCGAAATACTCCCGGTATGGAGGTCCGGAGCCGTCGTCTACAACGACAACACGGCAGCACGGATCCTCCAGCAGTTTGCCGATAAGTTTCAGCATATTTTTGTCAGGCTGAAAAGCCGGAATAATAATGACCGGATTCAAAACGTCACCCCTATTTTTATCCAACCGTAAAATCCTATCAGAACCCGCGAAATCCCCAAATGCGGACAAATAAATTTTTAACCTCATTAATTATAACGCTTAAGATGAATATTTCAATACATAATTCGGGCAGAGTGAGCAAACTCAGCTGACTGGAGCAAGCGGCGGAATACGGTGAAATCGTTCCTTTTTGCATTATTTTTTAATATCCGCCTCTTGAAAAATACTTGCAGTGTCATATAATATGTCATATAAGGTGTCGCAAATGTTTAAGCTTGAGGTCATAAAATGTTTAATATAGAATATTTGGCGCAAAAGGCGGATGTCAGCCGGCGCACTGTCAGATATTATATTCAGCGCGGCTTGCTGCCGCCGCCGCTTGGACAGAAACGCGGTTCCTACTATACCGACGCACACCTGGAGCGATTGCTGCTGATTTTAAAACTTTCCGCAAAAGGCGTACCGCTGATCCGGATAAAGACTGTTCTTGAGTCAGATGCGCAATTTGAAGAAAATATTCCGGAATTGGAAATCTTCAGGATGCGTTGCGAAAAAATTGAAATCTGCGACGGGATTGAGCTGCTTGTCAAATCCGGATTGCTGAAGGACCAGGATGTAATAGATATAAAAAAATATATAATCAGCCTTATACAAGGGGAAAAAGATAATGATGAAAAAGCGTACGGGGCTGTATTCAACAGAACAGCGGCAAGTAGCCTTGACAAAGATAAACGTCTCAAGTATAATTGACGGGTTCGTTGCTGAAACAACAATTACGCAGCATTTTAAGAATACTGAAAACATTAATATCGAGACAGTGTACTGTTTTCCCGTGGAAAATCCTGCGGCCATTTATTCCTTTACAATAAAAACCGCCAGGCGGGTTTTAAATGGTTGTCATGATGAAAAAAAACAGTATTATGATATTTATGACAATACGCTTGAAGACGGCAATAGCGCATTTAAACTTGAGCTTGAAGAGAAAAATATTCTGGAGCTTTCGATCGGCAATCTGGCGCCGGGTGAAGAAGTAACGGTGGCGATCGGAATTATCAGCCACCTTACGATCACAGACGGCATTGTAACCTTGCGTATTCCGACGGCTTTAACGCCGCGTTATGTTCCTGCCGGAACTTCATGGGAAGAACACAATATAGCTGCACCGCCGTTTCTGACCTCGGTACCGTACGGGGTTGCCGTCTGCGTTAATATCAATATTCCGGAACTGAACAGTTTGCGTTCGCCTTCACATCGTATCCGGACGGAAAAAAACGGTTCCGGCTGCATTGTCGGACTGCTTGATCCGCACGAAGCGCCGGACCGGGATTTTATTCTTGAATTTGAACCGCGCGGTATTGAGCTGCCGCAATGCTCCGTCAGCAGACATGTCAGCGGCATGCGGGCGGCATTGATTAAATTTCAGCCGGAATTCGATTGCCACCTGGCTGAGCCTCAGGAAAAATCTGATATCATATTTATGCTGGACTGTTCCAGTTCCATGTCATGCGCCTATATCGAACCGGCTAAAGAAGCGCTGGAACTTTGCCTTCGTTCAATGGCTGAGGGAGATTATTTTAATATCATGGTATTCGGCAGCAGTTACCGGTTGTTTTTCAGCAGCCAGGTGGAATACAACCAGCTTAATCTGGAAATATATCTGTCTAAACTGTCGGAGATAGATGCGGATGGGTGGAACAGAACTGCTGGAGGCGCTGGATGTGGTTTACCGGATACCGGTGCAGGAAAATTGCCGAAGGGAAGTGATTCTGATCACTGACGGCGAAGTCTATAACACCAGGGAAGTATTGCGGCATGCTGCAATGAATCATAAAAACGCCAGATTTTACACTTTCGGAATCGGCTGCGGCGCCAGTCATGCGCTGGTAAAAGGACTTGCCGACGCGACCGGCGGCGTATGGGAAATTATTTCTCCCGGAGAAAATATCCAGGGAAAAGTATTGCGCCAGTTTTCCAGATTAATTCAGCCGGAAGTCAGGAAATTGAGGATTATCGCTGAAAATGCGAAATTCCTTATGCCGGAACGTCTGCCCCCGGTTTATGAAGGCGACATGCTTACGTTGCTGGCAGAAGTGGAATCCCTCGGGGAAAATGCTAAAATCATTGTTTCCGGACAGATCTGCGGAGAAACTTTTTTATGGGAATGTCCGGTTATTGATCTTGGCAATGACAACCGGATTCCGTTGCTGTGGGCGGTATCGCAGATAACGGCAATGGAAGATCAGCTCTATATTGATGAGAAGCGGGAATATTTTATGCAGGAAATCCTGAAGCAGTCGAAAAAATTCAATATTTTAAATCATTTATCGAGTTTTTTAACTATTGAAGAACGGCTTGAAGATGAAAAAGCCCTGTATTACCCTTCGTTCAGAATTATTCCGATAATGCTCAGCCGGACAAGAACTGACCGTTATTCCGGGAATATCAGGGATTTAATGGCAGCCGTTCACGAAACAAGCGCTCAAACGCAATATGTTGCGGCAAACTCTGAAATCTGCTCTATGAATGTTTCCGGCTGGTATCGTCAGGCGCTTAAAACACAGGATGCCAGCGGCAGCTTTTCGTCAGAGCACGCGCTGGCGGCTAAATTGAAGATCGCACCGGAAGCGCTGGAAGCCCATCTCAAACGGTCTGCTTCAACCAGAGAATACAGCCTGAAACGAAAAGCGCTGATTACCGCAGTAACCGTTAATCTGTTGAAATCCGACCGCGAAGCTGTCGCGGTCTCCAGCCGGGCAATCAAAAAGGCGGAACGCTGGCTGGAATCGCTGGCGGATAAAGAGGATATCATCTTGCGCAGCCGTCAATTGCTTGATAATTTAATCGTATAGGAATTTGTATTTAATTAATGTAGGTCTGGCATTTCGCAGGCAGGAATGCCCGTGCTGCATTACAAAGAAGTCCCGGCGCCGCCGGTTAAGTTCAATCCTCAATGACACAAGACATGACTCAGATGTAGCGCAAACCGGTGGTTACCCGGTATCCGCAGGTGGTTAATTCATTTTATTTGAGCAAAAAACTTGAAAAACAATAGCCTTGCTATATTATTGATATATAGGGAGTAATAAAGTCTGTTTATTGCCAAAGAATAGGTATTAATGAAACTGAGAACTAAAATTTCGCTGGTCAACGTGGCGGTGCTGCTCTTTGCCGCAACTGTTACACTTTATATTGCGATAACCGATATTCTTGAAAAAAGCAGTCTGGATATCAGGCAGTCTGAACAGGAAGATCTGATCCGGGTTAAAATGCAGATGCGTGATGTCACAGATCTGGCGTATGAGGTTGTTAACAATAATTATATCGATTCATTAAGCGCAAAAGCCCTGGAAAAAAATTACGGCTGGCTGTTACAGGAAACGGTTAATGCCGTCAGTTCCGATATCAACCGTGAACTCATATCGAAACCGGTTGATACGGACGAATATCTCCAACTGGCAATAAAAGCGGCAAAGGACTCGGTCAGTAATTTCCATGGTCAATATATCAAAGTTTTCTTTATTACTCCGGGGGATAAAAGTTCAGAAGCTGTCGCGCCATATGTCAATAAGGCTGCGAAGAACGCCGCTGAAGGCTTTGTCTTTAACGAATCCAGACAGAATCCGGTGATTGCGTATTTCAGCAAAACAGCTCAAGGCAGGATTACGGTAGTTGCGGAGATCGGTGCGCGGCAGATCGTTGCTGATGCCAGGGAAAGGAGCAAAGCCGTTCTGCGAAAACTCATCTATGATGAAGGGCAGGGATATGTTTTCGTTTATGACCTGGACTGCAAAGTTATAATACACCCGTATACCGCGGACATTGAGGGAATAGATTATTCCAGCCTGCCTGACGGGACAAAGAAAACACACATTCCGTTAATGGCTGAATTGTGTAAAAAGAAGACAAAAGGCTATATTAATTATACTGCACCTAAATATGAGCAAGGCTTGACCAATCATCCGGCAGTACCTAAAGTATCGTATGTCAGACTGTTTGAGCCCTGGGGCTGGATTATTGGTTCAGGCGCTTACATTGACAAAATCGAGAAGATGGCGGAAACCCGCAAATACGACAAGCTGGAACAGGTCAATGATTTAATTATAAAAGTGCTGATCAGTTCGGTGCTGATTACTTTCGGCATGATCCTGTTTTCAATATTTTTTGCGGAATCACTCAGTAAGCCGATCGTTAAAATGATTGACAAAATGAAAACCGTGAAGCTCGATGAAATCACGACCTCTTCCGTGTCGCCGTTGAAAGGCAGCTACGAACTTAAAGAGCTGGGCAGTATTTTTAATAATATGCTCCATTCAATCAATGACGGGGTTAAAAAAATCCGTGAAACAACTTCAATCAAAGAGAAATTCGAGAGTGAATTGAATATCGCCAGAAACATTCAGATGAGCCTGCTGCCAAAGACTTTCCCGCGATTGAATGAAAATGCTGAATTTGACATTTACGGCGCGATAAAATCCGCCAGAATTGTCGGCGGCGACATGTATGATTTTTTCAATATTGATGACCATAATATATGCTTCGCCATCGGCGATGTCTCCGATAAAGGCGTTCCGTCTTCGCTGTTCATGGCGCTGACCAGGACCCTTTTGCACTCCAAGGCCGGAAAAAATCTTGCCGCCGGTCATATTATGACTGATATGAACAAATCGCTCTGTGAAAATAATGACGCCTCAATGTTTGTCTCGTTCTTTATCGGATTGCTCAATCTTAAAACCGGCAAACTGAACTATTGTAACGCCGGACACAATCCACCGTTTCTGATCCGCAAGCATAAGAAGATCGAGAATCTGCCGGTAAGACACGGAATACCAATCGGGGTTATGGACTTGGAGCCTTATTACGATGATACGATCACGCTCAAAGCTGACGATATGCTGGTGTTGTATACGGACGGGGTAATTCGCGGCTTGAACCGCCGGCATGAGCTTTTCGGTGATGTCCGTCTGGAAAAAACATTGGAGAAATGCGTACAGTTGAACCCTCGCCAGTGTGCTGACGCAGTTCTGGACGAGGTTTCAGACTTTACCGGAAATGTCGAGCAGGAAGATGATATTGCCATTCTGGCAGTAAGTTATCGCGGGCGCGGAGGCGAAAACAAAAACAAAGCCGCATCTGTCATTAAGGTCGGATAAAGGATAGTTCAGGAAAATTTCGGCATGTTGAACCCGGTGCGGTTGCGTTTTTTTAAGTGTCAACTATCTCTGACACTTTTTGAAACAAGCCGAAATTTTATCTTGAAAAGTTTTTTTGTACAGCTATTCTATGTTATGTTATGAAAATGAAAAACTTAATCCGCTTATGTACTGCGTGTCTTTCGTGGTTAAATATGTTGCCGCGGAGTGCGCATTCTGTAATTTAACTGGAGTTCATTATGGCAGCAGGAAAAAAAGATAAAGCCGCCGCATCGAAAAAAACGTGTGATGCCGGGAATCGCGGATCGCAGGAGGCAGCCGGCTTTCCCGTTGTCGGCATCGGTGCCTCCGCGGGCGGGCTGGCGGCGTTTGAAGCTTTCTTTTCCGGTATGCCGGCCGATATTGACCCCGGCATGGCTTTTGTGCTGGTGCAGCACCTGGCGCCGGACCACAAGAGTATCCTTGCCGAAATTATCCGGCGCTATACCCGGATGCAGGTTTTTGAGGTGGAGGACGGAATGGTGGTAAAACCTAACTGCGCCTACATTATCCCGCCTAACCACGACATGGCGTTTATGAACGGCGCACTCCAGTTGCTGGAACCATCCGCGCCGCGCGGTCAGCGGCTGCCGATTGACTTTTTCTTCCGGTCCCTGGCCCAGGACCAGCACGAGCGGGCTGTCTGCATCGTGCTTTCCGGCACCGGCAGCGACGGTACTTTGGGAGTGCGGGCCATCAAAGCTGAAGGGGGCATGGTTATGGCCCAGAACCCGGATTCCACCGAGTACGACGGCATGCCGCGCAACGCCATCAACACCGGTCTGGTAGACTACGAACTTCCGCCCGGGGAGATGCCGGCCCGGCTTATCGCCTACGCCGCGCATGCTTTCGGCAAGTCTTCGCATACCTCCGCATCAACACCCGTGGAGGAGAATGTGCTGAAGAAGATCTTTCTGCTGCTGCGCACCCAGACCGGACACGACTTTTCCCTGTACAAACCGAGCACCATCAACCGGCGTATCGAACGGCGCATCGCCGTGCATCAGATCGAAACGATTAACGGATATGTCAAATATTTGCAGCAGACTCCGGCGGAGGTGGAAGCGCTCTTTCGCGACCTGTTGATCGGCGTGACCAGTTTCTTTCGTGATCCGGAAGCTTTTAAGGTGCTTAAGGAACTGGTCATACCTAAACTTTTTGCCGGCAAGTCTGCAGGCTCCGTAATCCGCGTCTGGTCGCCGGGCTGTTCCACCGGCGAGGAGGCTTATTCCATTGCCATCCTGATACAGGAGTGTCTGGAGTCGCTGAAAAAGAGTTTCAAAGTGCAGATATTCGCCACCGATATTGACAGCCGGGCGATTGCCGCGGCCCGGCCCGGCCTGTATCCGGCCAGTATCGCCGCCGACGTCTCGCCGGAACGGCTGGCGCGTTTTTTTGCGATCGAAGATGATGGCAGCTCGTACCGTATTCACAAAAGTATCCGGGATATGCTGGTATTTTCCGAGCAGGATGTGATCAAGGACCCGCCATTCTCCAAACTCGACCTTATCAGTTGCCGCAACCTGATGATTTATATGGGCAGTGACTTGCAGAAGAAGCTCATTCCACTGTTCCACTATTCGCTGAATCCCGGCGGTATGCTCTTTCTTGGGTCTTCCGAATCTGTGGGTGAGTTTGTCGATCTGTTTGCGGTGCTTGACCGCAAGTCGAAGCTGTATCAGCGCAAAGATGATTTTCGCAGCGGGCAGCGCTTAGCTCTGGGCCGCTTTATTCCATCTTCTATTGCGATGAACCCGGCGTTCCAGCAGTCCGCTGTAAAAACTTCATCTCCGGCGAAACTGCCGTTGCGCGAGCTGACCGAACATGCGCTCCTGCAGCAGGTAGTCCAGGCCGGCGCACTGGTTAACGAACATGGTGACATATTATATCTCCACGGACGTACCGGCATGTACCTGGAACCGGCTCCGGGCGAAGCTGGAATCAACAATATTCTGAAAATGGCCCGCGAAGGGCTGCGGCGCGAACTGACTACGGCACTGCACAAAGCCGCCGGACTCAAGGAGACTGTGTACTCGTCCGGCCTGCGCGTTAAAACCAACGGTCACTTCACCACGGTAAATCTGACTGTCCGCCAGGTGGCGGCAGACCCGGCCGCGGCGTCTGAAATGCTGTTCCTGGTCATCCTGGAGGAAGCACCAGAACAGCAGACTGTGCAGCCTGCCGGCGGACTCGAAACTTCAAAACTCTCCGGCAAGGCTGTCGACAAGCGTATCGATGTGCTCAGGCAGGAACTGCTGGCGAAAGAGGAATACCTGCAGACGGCGAATGAGGAACTGGAAACTTCCAATGAAGAGCTTAAATCCTCCAACGAGGAAATGCAGTCCGTGAACGAAGAATTGCAATCCACCAACGAAGAACTGGAGACTTCCAAGGAGGAGTTGCAGTCGGTCAACGAGGAACTGGCCACGGTCAATACCGAACTGCAAACCAAGGTGGCGGATCTGTCACGGGCAAACAACGATATGAACAACCTGCTGGCCGGTACCGGTATCGGCACGCTTTTTGTGGATTGTCAACTGCGCATTATGCGCTTCACCCCCGCCGCCACCAAAATCATCAACCTGATGGCGAACGATATAGGACGTCCGGTGCGCCATATCGCCTTCAACCTGGCGGGATATAACAGCCTGGTGGCGGATACGCAGACTGTGCTGGATACCCTGATTCATAAAGAGGTGGAAGTGCAGGCAATGACGGGTAAGTGGTTTACCATGCATATCCAGCCTTATCGCACGCTGGAGAATGTGATCGAGGGCGCGGTAATCACCTTTTTCGACATCACTGAAACTGTCCAGACGCGGGACGCGCTGCGGAAAGCCAATGAACTGCTGCGGCTGGCGGTGATATTGCATGACGCCCGTGATCCCATCATATCGTGCAGGACTTGAACGGCCGCATCCTGGCCTGGAATCCGGCAGCGGTGAAAATGTATGGCTGGAGTGAGGCCGAGGCGCTGGCGATGAATATCCGCGACCTGGTACCGAATGAGTTGCGGGATGAAGCGCTGTCCAGAATATATCAGTATAGCCAGTCTGAAACTATGTTAGCTTAACCCTGTCCGAAAAGGGCCTGAAGAATATCCTGCCGGATTTGACGGCGCTGGCTTAACTGCCATTTCCGGCGTTTTTAACGATATTTTTTCCAGCGATTGCCACACTGACACTAACAC
>CAIPAT010000235.1 GCA_903863035.1 uncultured Lentisphaeria bacterium | reverse complement strand
TGAATGGTGAATGGTGAATGGTGAATGGTGAATGCTGAATGGTGAATGGTGAATGGTGAATGCTGAATGGTGAATGGTGAATAATGAATGGTGAATGGTGAATGGTGAATGGTGAATGGTGAATGGTGAATGGTGAATGGTGAATGGTGAATGGTGAATGCTGAATGGTGATTAGAACTTTAGAACTGTTTTTACTGGAGGGTTGTGCTCCGTCACAACCGGATTTAAGGATTTAGTTTCTGTTCCATAGCATTTTAGATCCAGCAGTCGCGGGACCCGCAAGCGGTACCGAACTTTAAAACTTCTCACAGGTCTCTGTGATTAATAAGGAGGAATTATGATTATTGACATTCATGCCCATGCCGCCAGAAAACCGTTCCTGCAAATTGATGACCGGGCACCATTCCCGACCCCGGAACAGTTGCTGGAATTCTATGATCATGCCGAAATAGCCAAAGCCGTTCTGCTGCCGATAATCGGACCGGAATTTTATCTGCCGCAGTCCAACGAAGATGTACTGGAGATGGCGGAGCGTTATCCGGGACGTTTCATCCCCTTCTGCAACATTCATCCGCGGGCGATCAACAATACCTCTTCAGCTCCGCTGGGCGACGTAATGAAGAAATACAAGGATGCGGGCTGCAAAGGACTGGGGGAAGTAACCTGCAATATGCCGTTCCGCGATCCGTATATCCGGAATCTGTTCACACACGCGGCCAATACCGGGCTGCCGGTGACCATTCATATTGCACCTAAAATAGACGGGACTTACGGCCTCTACGACGATCCCGGCCTGCCGCAGCTGGCGGAAACACTGAAAGAATTGCCGGAATTGAAAATATTTGGTCATTCCCAGGCGTTCTGGGCTGAAATCGGCACGCTGGACAAACCGGAAGACCGCGGCGGGTATCCGAATTATCCGGTCAGAGGCGAAGGCGCGGTGCCAAAACTTATGCGGCAATTCCCGCATTTGTACGGCGATCTGTCCGCCGGCAGCGGATGCAACGCCTTGACCCGCGATCCGGAATATGCGGTCAAGTTCCTGAACGAATTTCAGGATCGCCTGATGTTCGGTCTGGACATCTGTTCGCCGCCGAAACCGGAACTCCCGCGCCTGCTGCTGTTCCTTAATGAACTGAAAACATCCGGCAGAATATCCGATGCTGTTTTCAATAAAATCATGTCTGAAAATGCAGTCAGACTACTGAATTTATAGACTCGTTCGTAAAAAACAGGCCAAAGATTTGACATAAGACATTTGTCCATTATAATCTATAATCTTGTCTCAGTAAATTGAACAAGCTCTTAAAGCATAAAGGAGCCGTCATGTTTATCGATATTCATGCGCATGCCTATTTGTTCAACTGTCCGCCGCAGGACGGACATACCCAATTTTGCACACCGGACGAGGTCATCGTCCGCTATGATGAACTTGAGATAGAAAAAGGCATTTTGCTGCCGTTAATCGGCCCGGAAACTTATCTGCCTCAATCCAATGAAGAAATTATTGAAATGTGCCGACGCTATCCGGACAGACTTATCCCGTTCTGCAACATCGATCCCCGCGGGATTGGGAATTCCGTTTTCACTGATTTCGGCGTCTGGTTGCGCTGGTATAAAGATCACGGCTGCAAGGGAGTGGGTGAATTCATGCCCAATCTGCCGTTCAGCCATCCGCTGGTGCAAAATTTTTTCAAACAAGTCGAAGCAATGGGATTCCCTTTAATTTTCGATATTTCCGACCGCATAGGCGAAAAATACGGTCTTTACGACGACCCGGGCCTGCCGCAACTGGAAGATTGTCTGCGCAAATTTCCCAAACTCCGGATATTCGGGCATGGCCCCGCGTTCTGGGCGGAAATCGGTCGGCTGGAAACTCCGGCGGACCGAGGCGGTTATCCGGGTTATCCGGTTAGAGAGGAGGGCGTCGTTCCCAAACTTTTCCGCCGCTATGAAAACATGTGGGGAGACCTTTCCGCCGGCAGCGGCTATAATGCGCTGGCCCGCGATCCGGAATACGCCGCCGGGTTTCTTATGGAATTTCAAGACCGCTTGTGTTTCGGCACCGATATTTGCTACAGCAAGCAGGAAATCAAGCTTCCCGGATTTCTGATCAAATTAAAAGACGATAAAAAGATTACGGAAAAAGCGTTTTGGAAAATTGCCCGAGAAAATGCCATCCGCACGCTGGGACTCTGATCGTTAAAATCAGGCGCAATAACTGTCATTTTAATTAAGGTTAGCTCTCATTTTGAATGGTTATTTATTTTATCAATATTATGCTATCTGCAGGCAACGACAAAGGCAATTCGACACAATTCATTACTCTTTGAACTGGAAAAAATAAAATGAACATTCTGGTGATTGGCGGAAGCGGACATGTCAGCGGGGCTGTGGCAAGGGCGGCGCAGGCTAAAGGTTATCAGGTCTGGACAATTACGCGCGGTTTACGTCCGCCAGCGCCAGGCGCGCACTCATTGATTGCCGAGCGCCATGATCTGAAAGCGATGAAAGAAGTTGTTGAACGGCAAAATATGACATGGGATCTGGTGATTGACTGCATCTGTTACGAACAGCCCGACATGCTTCAGGACATTGAACTTTTCCGTAATCGCACCAGGCAGTTTGTGTTTGTTTCCACTGACTTTGTATATGACCCGGATTTGCGCCGTTTCCCCCAGCCGGAGGTTGCAGAACACTATGTGTCCGGAGAAGAAGGCTCTTTAAGCTATGGCGGCAAAAAACGGCTTTGTGAATTGGAACTTATCAATAGCGATACAGGCGGCATGGACTGGACCATTCTGCGCCCGTGCCATATTTATGGACCGACCTCACAACTCGGCTGTCTGCCGCTGCACGGTCGCGACCCTGAACTCATCAACAAACTCCGCAATGGCAAACCGCTGCAACTGGTCGGGGGCGGACATTTTCTCCAGCAACCGATTTTTGCGGATGATCTGGCCGAAACCATCGTCAGCATTGCCGGCAATAAAGAAGCTTGCGGCAATATCTTCAATATGGCCGGCCCGGACATTATTGAATCACGACAATATTACCAGATTATTGCGGATATTTTAAAAGTAAGCCTGACCATTGAGGAAATCCCGGTGACAACGTATCTGGCGGAAAATCCTGAATCCAAGCCATTCATGTGCCACCGTATTTACGATTTAAGTCGTCTTCGTTCTGCCGGATTGGCAGTTCCATCTACTTCCATAGCGAACGGCTTGCGATTGCATGTTGAAGGGTTGATTAAGCAGCAGGAACAATAATTTTGCCGCCTTATCCGCATGCCATGCCTAATATCGGCTTCCAGTTCGTCAAGCCAGCGTTTTGCTATGGACTTCCTTCAGATTCTCCCTCGCGAGAGACACCCTTGCCCAGTCGCTAACCATTCCCCCTGTCGGGCTGGTTTGGGACTTGCACCCTATAGTCGTGCGCCCTGCCGGGTGCACAAAACAAAAAGGGCATCCGTGATGGATGCCCTGAAATATCTCGACCTTGGGTAAGCTTACTTACCGCTAACTACGCCGTGATCTTTGAATGCCCGGGTCGGAGAAAATTCGCCAAGTTTATGGCCAACCATATTTTCAGTAACGAACACTGTGATAAAGGCTTTACCATTGTGAACGCTGAAAGTATGTCCGACAAAGTCCGGAATGATCATGGAACGGCGAGACCAAGTCTGAATCGCGCGTTTGCGGCCTTCTTTGTTGACTTTCTCTACCTTTTCCAGGAGATACTCTGCAACATACGGACCCTTCTTAATTGATCTAGCCATTATTTCTTCCTCCGGTCAGTAATAAATTTGCTGGATGTCTTCTTTTTGCGTCTGGTCTTCTTGCCCTTGGCCAGTTGACCCCACGGAGAAACAGGATGTCCGCCGCCGCTGGTCTTGCCTTCTCCCCCGCCCATCGGATGGTCGACAGGGTTCATGGCTACGCCGCGGTTGTGCGGTTTCTTGCCCAGGTAACGTTTCTTGCCGGCTTTGCCGAGCTTGATATTCATGTGTTCAATATTGCCGACCTGGCCGATAGTGGCGCGGCATTCAATATGAATCTTTCTGATTTCTCCGCTCGGCAGCTTGATCTGAGCATATTCGCCTTCTTTAGCGCGGAGAGTGGCGACCTGTCCTGCAGACCTGACCATTCTGGCGCCGCGTCCGGGAACCATTTCAATATTATGGATTTCCAGACCGACGGGAATATTCTTGATCTTCATGGAGTTGCCGGGTTTCAATTCGGCTTTCTCGCCATTCATGACGACATCGCCGACCTTAAGGCCGTTCGGTGCGATAATGTACTTCTTATCGCCGTCAGCATAAAACAGCAATGCGATATAAGCAGAGCGGTTGGGGTCGTATTCGAGTGTGCTGACGGTAGCCTTGATTCCATCTTTATTACGATGGAAGTCAATCAACCGGAGCAGACGCTTGGTACCGCCGCCGCGGAAACGGCTGGTGATACGACCTCTGTTATTTCGGCCGCCGGTAGCTCTCTTGCCGACGGTAAGTTTCTTTTCCGGGCTGACTTTTGACAGTTCGGAGAAATCCGCAACTGTCATATTCCGCCTGCTCGGAGTGAACGCGTTAAAACTTTTTAAAGCCATCTTATTTACCTCGGAGTTTAATCATTTAAAAGGAGTCAATGCTGCCTTCAGAAAGAGTAACTACAGCTTTTTTCCAGTCAGCGCGACTTCCGACTTTAGCGGACTTGCCGGCGCGTTTCGGTTTACCCTTGTAATTCATGATATTTACGGCTTTGACTTTTACGCCAAACAGATGCTCCACTGATTTGCCTATCTCAATCTTAGTTGCCCTGGGGGCAACCTTGAAAGCGTATTTCTTTTCCTGAGCAAGCACATTGTTCTTCTCAGTGATCAGCGGAGTTATAATAACGTTATATGCGGGATTCATCGTTAATTCCTCCTCATGCAAGACGCTCTGCGAAAGCATCGAGCGCATCTTTTGTAAATATTAACTTGTCAAAGCGAAGCACTTCGTAAACATTCAGGCTGGAGGCTTTTCTGAGCACAACATCCGCCAGGTTTCCAGTAGCGCATACAACAGATTCTTCATAGTCCGGAACGCAAATCAGCGCGGTCTTGACAACCTTGAGGTTGTTGAGAATGGCTTTGGCGCTTCTGGTCTTGTGATCCGGAATATCGAGTTTATCCAGCAGAATTACCGAACCTTCATTCAGTCTTTCAGTAAAAGCACGCTTCAGCGCAAGCTTGCGAACTTTTTTATTGATTTTCTTGCTGAAATCGCGCGGTTTCGGACCAAAAGTCACACCGCCGCCAGCCCAGATCGGACTGCGGATGGAACCGGCGCGGGCGCGGCCGAGACCTTTCTGACGGAACGGCTTGCAACCGCCGCCGCGAACTTCAGCACGGGTCTTGGTGCTGGCAGTCCCGGCGCGCTGTTCGGCCAGGAAAGCAACTACTACATCATGAACCGCCTGCTTGCCCTTTTCGGCTTCAATGCAGTTGTCGGAGAATTCATATTCACCAACCACAGTTCCCTTGCAATCAAGTATATTTATTTTCATAGACATTTTTTCACCTATTCGCTACTGTTATTTGCTCTTCTTCAGTGCAGCTTTAATCAGAAGAGTTCCACCGTTGGGACCGGGAACAGCGCCTTTGATGAACAGTAGATTGTCCTCTTTGGCAACCCGAACAATTTTCAGATTCTGGATGGTTCTGTTGACACTGCCCATGTGACCGGGAAGTTTTTTACCAACAAAAACACGGCCGGGGGATTCGCGCATACCGACAGAACCTGGTTTTCTCTTCCAGCCGCCGCCATGACTGTAGCGACCGCCTTTAAAACCGTAGCGTCTTACGCAGCCCTGGAACCCGCGGCCTTTAGTGATACCGCTGATATCGAGATAATCATCAGCCTTGAAGATATCTGCCGTAACAATGGCACCAAGTTCAAGTTGCGGATCAGCTTCGGTACGGATTTCGCGCAGACTTGCAGGCGGATTACCGGTAATACCGGCTTTCTTAGCAGTTCCGAGCAGAGCCATCGTTGCGTTTTTGGCCTTTCTCTCACCAAAACCAAGCTGAACAGCGCTATAGCCGTTCTTCTCAATGGTTTTGACATCCACCACGACACACGGTCCAGCCTGAACAATGGTGACAGGAATTACCTTCCCCTGCTCATCGTAGACCTGTGTCATTCCAATTTTCTTACCGATTAAACCTTTCATAATCTCCTTTCAGATACATACCCCCAATCGGCTCAAGGGCATTGGTATCATGGTAGTCTAAAAATTAGACTCCAATTTTGATTGAGATATCAACACCGGCGGGAAGATTCAGTTTCTTGAGTTCGTCAACTGTCTTCGACGTCGGATTGATGATATCCATTACACGCTTATGCGTTCTAATTTCAAACTGCTCCATCGACTTCTTGTCTACATGCGGCGAACGGTTAACGGTCCATCTTTCGATTCTGGTCGGAAGCGGAATCGGCCCCGCGACCATTGAACCGGTACGTTTAGCCGTATTCAGGATCTCAGAAACAGACTGATCGAGAATACGGTGTTCGTAGGCTTGCAGACGAATTCTGATTCTTTGCGTCTTCGCTGTGCTCATTTATTTTTCTCCATTATTTTTTCTTCAATTGATTTTGGCACTTTTTCAAAATGAGACGGTTCCATTGAGTATGAAGCTCTCCCCTTGGACAGGGAACGGATCGCCGTGGCATAACCGAAGAGTTCAGACAGCGGAACCTGGGCTGCGACGCGGGTGTACTTGTTCTGAGAGTCAGAATCAACTTCAGCGATACTGCCGCGGCGGCTGGTGATGTCACCAATAATATCTCCCATATTTTCATCGGGAGTGGTAACTTCGACTTTCATAATCGGTTCCAGCAGGAAGAGACCGGCTTTCTTGGCCGCGTCCTTGAATGCCATTGAACCGGCAATCTTAAATGCCATTTCAGATGAGTCTACCGGATGGTATGAACCGTCAATAATTTTGATAATGAAGTCAATGACCGGGGATCCCGCCAGCACACCGGTGGCGGCGGCTTCGCGGATACCGGATTCAATCGGCTTGATGTATTCTTTCGGAATAGTGCCGCCGACGACTTTATTTTCAATCGTCACGCCGGAACCGCGTTCTGTCGGTTCGATAGTCAATACCACATGGCCGTACTGGCCGCGGCCGCCGCTCTGACGGACAAATTTGCAGTCCGATTCGGCAGCCTTGTTGATGCATTCGCGATAAGCGACTTGCGGTTTGCCGGTATTGGCTTCGACTTTGTGCT
Organism: uncultured Lentisphaeria bacterium; assembly: GCA_903863035.1. GTDB lineage: Bacteria > Verrucomicrobiota > Lentisphaeria > Victivallales > Victivallaceae > CAIPAT01. Next base: position 16,230 of record CAIPAT010000235.1, on the reverse strand, counting down.
CTCTGAACAGCCGGTCGAGAATAATTTCCAGATGAAGTTCGCCCATCCCGGAAATGATAGTCTGTCCGGTCTCTTCATCACTGCGCATATTGAATGTCGGATCTTCTTCAGCAAGACTGCCGAGACCTTTATACAATTTGTCGCGGTCAGCAGCGGTTTTAGGTTCAACAGCAATGGAAATAACCGGTTCCGGGAAGCTCATGGATTCAAGTACGATCGGAATGTCTTCCAAACAGATAGTGTCGCCGGTAGTCACGTTCTTAAGCCCGACAGCCGCGGCAATATCGCCGCTGTAGATGAGACTGCGCTCTTCGCGGGAATTAGCATGCATCTGAAGGAGGCGGCCGAGACGTTCGCGTTTACGGGTACGGGGATTATAAACCGTAGCGCCGCGTTCCGCGGTTCCGCTGTAAACACGGAAGAAACTGAGTTTGCCGACAAACGGATCGTTCATGATCTTAAATACCAGCGCGGCAAACGGTTCCATGTCGCCGACATGGCGGGTAGCGGGTTCTTCAGTAAAAGGATCACGTCCTTCAATTTCAGGAATATCAACAGGAGAGGGAAGATAGCTGATGACTGCATCAAGCAACGGCTGGACGCCTTTGTTTTTGAATGCTGTTCCGCAGGCAACCGGAACAACTTCACCGGCCACTACTGCGGCGCGGAGCGCTTTCTTTATCAACGGCGTATCAGGCATCTTATCAGCCAGGAAGATCTCCATGACTTCATCGTTATATTCAGCCAGGCATTCGACGAGATGCGCCAGAGCGGCTACGCGTTTTTCCGCGAATTCGGCGGGCACTTCTTCAATGCGCATCACAGCGCCCATTTCGTCGCCGTCAAAATAAATGGCTTTGTTGTCAATGACATCAACGATGCCGGAGAATTCGGCTTCAGCGCCAATCGGAATCATAATCGGAACCGCGGTGGCTCCAAGTTTAAAACGCATATCGTTGACGACGGCGTCAAAATTAGCACCGGTACGGTCCATCTTGTTCACAAAAGCGATGACCGGCACTTTATACTTGAGCGCCTGGCGCCATACGGTTTCAGTTTGAGGCTGGACTTTACCAACCGCACAGAATACTGCCACCGCACCGTCCAGCACCCGCAATGAACGCTCGACTTCAGCGGTGAAGTCAACGTGTCCGGGGGTATCAATCAAGTTGATGCGGTGATCTTTCCACATACAGGTAGTTGCCGCAGAGGTAATCGTGATACCCCGCTCCTGTTCCTGCTCCATCCAGTCCATAGTGGCAGTGCCTTCATGCACTTCCCCAATTTTGTAATTGACCCCGCAGTAATAGAGAATGCGCTCGGAAAGAGTAGTCTTCCCGGCGTCGATGTGGGCCATAATCCCGATATTACGCACCATGTTAAGGGGTGTCGCACGTCCCGGAGCTTCCTGATATACTTTTTGAATTTCCTCTGCCATAATAACTGCCTTTTACCATCTGTAATGAGCGAAAGCTTTGTTAGCCTGGGCCATCTTGAGTGTGTCGTCTTTCTTCTTAATTGCTGAACCGGTATTTTCGAATGCGTCAAGGAGTTCACCGGCGAGTGATTCCATCATCGCCTTGCCCTTGCGGGTTTTGGCGTAGTTGGTAATCCAGCGCATGGCCAGAGCAACCTGACGTTCATTGCTGACTTCAACAGGAACCTGATAAGTGGCACCGCCGACACGGCGACTTTTCACTTCCAGTTTCGGCTTGACATTTTCAAGCGCCTGCAGAAATACTTCCAGCGGATCCATGCCGGCCTTTCTTTCCTTGATCAAACCGAATGCTCCATACACAATACGCTGCGCAGTGGACTTTTTGCCCATGCTCATGATAGTATTGATCAACCGGGCGACAAGTTCACTATTGTACTTGACATCCGGCGTCAATTCCCGCTTTGCTGCTGTACGTCTTCTCATAAATAATCCCTTACAATCATTTAGTTATTCAACAATAAGACTGCCGCCATCGATAGATGCCGACAGTCTCAAGCCCGGAAAACTCACACTTTATTTAGGACGTTTGGCCCCATACTTCGAACGGCTCTGTCTGCGCTTATCCACGCCGAGGCTGTCAAGTGCGCCGCGGACAATGTGATAACGAACGCCCGGCAAGTCACGTACACGACCGCCTTTGACCAGAACAACTGAGTGCTCCTGCAGATTGTGGCCTTCTCCGCCGATGTACGCCGTAACTTCCTGACCGTTGGTCAAACGCACTCTGGCGATTTTCCTCAACGCGGAGTTCGGTTTCTTCGGTGTACGGGTCGTTACCTGCAGGCATACCCCGCGCCGCTGCGGACAGCTGGTAAGCGCGCGTGACTTGCTTTTCTTCACTTTTTTGCTGCGTCCGAAACGGACAAGCTGATTAATTGTCGGCATAATCTTACCTGTTTTCTTATATATTTATATCATTTAACTGTTTGTTTTATACACGTCAAAGGGCTGTTAAAATACCTTTGATTTGTAACAATGCAAACAATTCTGAGAAAAAAGATCACTTTTTTTTGATCACTCTTCCTCAACTGAAATTTCTTCAACCACATCATCCTTTACTTCATCCAGCACATCAGACGAATAATCCGGCATTTCCTGTTCAGAATCGGATTTTTCAATCAGGAGTTCTTCTTCAATTTCCTCTCCCAGATACTTGAGCCTGATGCTCTGCATTTTTTCTGTACCAGTACCGGCAGGGATCAAATGGCCGGTAATTACGTTTTCCTTGAATCCGAGCAGTTTGTCCACCTTGCCCAACGTGGCGGCGTCAGTCAGAATACGGGTGGTATCCTGGAACGACGCGGCAGAAATAAAGCTTTCAGTTTCAAGGGACGCTTTGGTAATACCGAGCAAGACAGGTTCCGCTTCTGCAGGCTTTCCGCCTCTGGCAGCTACGCGTTTGTTTTCCAGAATGAATTCGGATCTGTCAATCTGCTCTCCCGTCAGGAAAACTGAACTTCCCTGATCGGTGATTTTAACTTTCTGCATCATCTGTCTGATGATGATTTCAATGTGTTTGTCATTGATTTCAACACCCTGAGCTCTGTAAACTAGCTGGATTTCATCAACCAGATAACGCTGGAGTTCATGCGGTCCGCATACTTCCAGAAGGGCGTGAGGCACGACTGAACCTTCTGTAAGCTTCTGGCCCTTCCGGACAACGTCGCCCTTGCTGACGGTCAGATGCTTGTGTGCGGGAATATTATTATGCTCTTCCGTAATGCCGGTTTCCGGATCACGGATGAGAAGCTGGCGTTTGCCGCGGGTCATCTTGTCAACTTCCACAACCCCGTCAATACGCGCGATTTCCGCAATCTCTTTCGGGATGCGGGCTTCGAACAATTCGGCGATACGCGGCAGGCCCCCGGTGATGTCCTTGTTCTTGGCTGACTGACGCGGTACGCGTGCCAGTACCAGTCCGGGAGATATTCTGGCCTTTTCCGTAGTCATCAGGAACGCACCTGACGGAAGCGGATAGTTCGCCAGAAACTCACCTTTCAGATTCTTGATAACAATCTGCGGGTGCAAGTCTTCACGATGCTCCATAACGGTGATTTCTTCCGTATTGCCACGCGAGGTACGGCTGAGCGTTACGCCTTCAACCAGGTCGTGCAGTTCAACCAGACCTTCTTCTTCGGCAATAATCGGAACATGATACGGATCCCAGTGAATAAACCGTTCATTGCTCTTGACTTTTTCGCCTTCGCCTTTTTCCAGAACGGCGCCGGCTTCAATGTCGTAGCGGTCAAGCTCGGATTCACGCATGGCATCTGACCAGTAATCATAATCTTTATTGAAGAAAGTACCAATTACCGCAGCTTCAGACTGAGCTTTGTCTCTGGCTTTCTTTTCCGCTTCTTTGGCGGCCTTTTCATCATAGATAACAACGTAACCGTTTTTATTTACAACAACGGTTTCGCCTTTTTGATTTTTAACTGTACGGACGTTAACCAGTTTGATTATACCGGCATTACGGGCAGTGATAACCGGCTGTTTATAAGCCGAAGACGCTGTACCGCCGATATGGAACGTTCTCATGGTCAACTGCGTACCGGGTTCCCCGATGGACTGAGCCGCGATAATACCAAGCGCATCGCCTTTTTCAGCCAGCTTGTCCGTAGCCAGGTTACGCCCGTAACACTTGATACAGACACCTCTGGCGCTTTCGCAGGTCAGGGTGGAACGGATCAGCACTTTCTGAATACCGCGCTGATCTATGACCGCCACGTTTTCAGGAGTGAAATCCTCATTGGCTTTAACAATCAGGCGCCCGTCATCAAAAGCCGGGTCTCTGATGTCCATTGCGCTGAAGCGGCCGACCAGGCGGGGCTTCAACGGCAGAATGACTTCATCGCCTTCGACAATTGCGGCAACCCAGATACCTTTCACCGTGCCGCAATCTTCTTCACGGCAGATGATGTCCTGAGCCACGTCAACCAGCTTACGGGTCATATAACCGGAGTCCGCGGTCTTAAGCGCGGTATCCGCCAGTCCTTTACGCGCTCCGTGAGTAGAAATAAAGTACTCAAGGACGGAAAGACCTTCGCGGAAGTTGGAAATAATCGGACGTTCGATAATATCACCTGACGGCTTTGCCATAAGACCGCGCATGCCGGCCAGCTGCCGGATCTGATCCTTGCTGCCTCGGGCGCCGGAATCCAGCATCGCGTATACCGGGTTGATATCGCCGGACTTGGATTCCGCTTCCAGACGGGCGAAAAGCTCGTTGGCAACGGTATTACTGGTCTGAGTCCAGATGTCAATAACTTTATTGTGACGCTCGCCTTCGGTCAGGACGCCCTTGTTGTACTGGTCAACGACTTTAGCAATCTCTTCTCTGGCCTTTTCAATCAACGCGTCTTTCTTTTCAGGAATGACCAGGTCGGAAATAGAGATGGAAAAACCGGCAACCGTCGCATATTCGTAGCCGAGGTCTTTCAGTTCGTCGAGCAGTTTCACCGTCTTTTCATGGCCTACAATCTTGTAGGAATCGCTGATCAGAACTCCGAGTTCTTTCTTCTTGGCAACTTTATTGAAGAAGCCGAGCGTATTGTCCCAGAGTTCGTTGAAAATACAACGTCCGGCGGTAGTCAGCAGATATTTGCCGTCTTTATCGCCCCACATGGTACTTTTCTTAAAATCCGGGTTCGGAATCCTTACCGCATCATGAATTTTGATGTGACCGGTATGCAGCGCATAGAACACCTCGAAATCATCTTTATAGAGTTTCGCCAGGCTCTTGTTCTGCGGTTCAAATGTCAAATAATAAGAACCAAGGGTAATATCCTGCGTCGGAGAAGTAATCGGCTTGCCGTTGGCAGGCGAGAAAATGTTGTTCGGCGCAAGCATGAGCAGTTTAGTTTCCATCTGCGCAATGCTGGACAACGGAACATGCACCGCCATCTGGTCACCGTCGAAGTCCGCGTTATAAGCGGTACAAACCAGCGGATGGATACGGATAGCGGAACCTTCGATAAGCACCGGATCAAACGCCTGGATACTCAAACGGTGCAAGGTAGGCGCACGGTTCAGCATCACCGGATGGCCCTGGGTAACTTCTTCAAGAATATCCCAGACCACCGCTTCGCCGCGTTCAATCATCTTTTTGGCGCCGCGGACGGTATGAGCATAACCGCGACCTTTGAGATGACGGATAATGAACGGCTCAAACAGCACCAGCGCCATTTTCTTCGGTAATCCGCACTGCCACAGTTTCAGTTCAGGACCGACAACGATGACTGAGCGGCCGGAGTAATCAACGCGCTTGCCAAGCAGGTTCTGACGGAACCGGCCCTGTTTGCCCTTGAGCATATCACTAAGTGATTTCAGCGGACGGTTGCCGGCGCCGGTGACTGCACGGCCGTGACGGCCGTTGTCCATCAGCGCATCAACAGCTTCCTGAAGCATGCGTTTTTCATTGCGGATAATCACTTCCGGAGTTCTGAGCTGCAGAAGATTCTTCAGCCGGTTATTCCGGTTGATTACGCGACGATAAAGGTCGTTAAGGTCGGATGTGGCAAATCTGCCGCCTTCTAACGGAACCAGCGGTCTGAGGTCCGGAGGAATTACCGGAAGCACCTTCAGAATCATCCATTCCGGGCGGGATTTGCTGTTGATAAAGCCTTCAACCAGACGAAGCCGTTTAGCCAGTTTCTTGCGAATGGCTTTGTTCTTCGTCGATTCGAGGCTGACTTCAAGTTCAGTCATCAGCAACGGCATATCAATTTTTTCGAGCAGGGAATGGACCGCCGGAGCGCCCATATCCGCTACAAAAGCGTCGCCGTAGTCTTCTTTCGCCTGACGATATTCCAGTTCGTTCATGGTCTGACCGACCTTGAGCGGGGTATCTCCGGCGTCAATAATGACCCAGTCTTCGTAGTAAATAACTCTTTCAAGAGACTTTGCCGTCATATCCAGCATCAGGCCGATACGGCTGGGCATGCACTTGAAGAACCAGATGTGTGAAACGGGAACGGCCAGATCAATATGACCCATGCGTTCACGTCTGACCTTGGACTGGGTTACTTCAACACCGCAGCGGTCGCAGACAATGCCTTTATGCTTTACTCTCTTATATTTACCGCAGTTACATTCCCAATCTCTGGTCGGACCGAATATTCTTTCGCAGAACAGGCCGCCTTTTTCAGGTTTGAAACTACGATAGTTGATGGTTTCCGGATTCTTAACTTCGCCGAAGCTCCAGGAACGAATCACTTCAGGGGAAGCTACGTTAATCGCAACAGCTCCAAAAGCAGAATTGGAGGACTGTCCCAGCAACTCTCTGTATGCGTATGTATTATCTATCAAAGTTCATCCCTCCAGTTTATTGATTTTCCACAGGCTTCTTAACAGTGCGGATGTCAAGACCGAGGCTCTGCATTTCTTTCAACAGAACATTGAATGACTCCGGACGTCCGGCTTCAAGGATATTCTGCCCCTTTACGATTGACTCGTAAATTCTCGCTCTGCCGGTAACGTCGTCACTCTTAACCGTAAGCATTTCCTGCAGATTATGAGCGGCCCCGTAAGCTTCAAGCGCCCAGACTTCCATTTCCCCGAAACGCTGTCCCCCGTGCTGAGCTTTACCGCCGAGCGGCTGCTGGGTGACCAGAGAGTAGGGTCCGACGGACCTGGCGTGAATCTTGTTGGCGACGAGATGGTCCAGCTTCAGCATATAAATCTGACCAACCATTACGCGCTGATCGAATTTATTGCCGTTGCGGCCGTCAGAAAGATTAACTTTGCCGTCAAACTTATAACCATCGTCGTTTGCATTTTTCCTGAAACCCCAATGGTAGTTGCGGCCTTCTTCCTCTGTAACTTTGCTGTTGGCCTGTGCCATCAATTCAATAATCTTATCTTCCGGAATGCCGTCGAATACCGGCGTGGCGACTTTCATGCCGAGCATTTTCGCCGCCCAGCCCAGATGTGTTTCAAGCACCTGTCCGACGTTCATACGGCTCGGTACGCCAAGCGGATTCAACACAATATCCACCGGATTGCCGTCTTCCAGGAAAGGCATGTCTTCAATCGGAACGATCTTCGCGACAATACCTTTATTCCCGTGCCGGCCGGCCATCTTGTCCCCGACCTGCAGTTTGCGTTTGCAGGCAACGTAGACTTTGACTTTCTTGATGACGCCGGGATCGGTGCCGTCTCCGGATTCCAGAGTTTGTATGACTTCATCTTTGAACTGGTCGTTTTCTTCAAATCTCGGTTCAAAGACTACAACGATTTCCTTGATGGACTCTTTCAGCGGGCATTCTTCCATGCGCCAGCAATTGTACTTGGTGGCAAGTTTAAGCACGGAACTGCGGGTCACCTTGCGGTTGGAGCTGATCAGAATCGCATTTTTCTTCGATGAGCTTTCGTCATAAATCGGATGCGGCAATTTCTGTCCGAGCATAATGTCAGCCAGACGGTCGGCCATCTCTTCGACAAGCTCAGTATAGCGCTGCTTATAGGTGTCTTTAGCGCTCTTGACTTGTCTTCTGAGTTCTGATTTGGTCAGAGACTGACGGTTCGGGTCCTTCGCATACTCGATACGCACATCCATTACAATCCCGCCCTTGCCGCTGCTGACAATCAGGCTTGAATCTTTGACGTCGGCGGCCTTTTCTCCGAAGATGGCTCTAAGCAGACGCTCTTCGGGAGCAAGTTCCGTTTCGCTCTTCGGAGTGATTTTGCCGACGAGAATGTCGCCGGGTCTCACTTCCGCGCCGAGACAGACAACGCCGTCCGGGCCCAGATTGCGTAACGCGTCTTCGCTGACATTCGGAATATCACGGGTGATTTCTTCCGGTCCCAGCTTGGTTTCGCGACTGGTGATTTCGAATTCATCAATATGGATACTGGTGTAAGTGTCGTCCTTCACCAGACGTTCTGAAACTACAATCGCGTCCTCAAAGTTGTATCCGCACCATGGCATGAATGCAACCAGCACGTTTTTGCCGAGGGCAAGTTCGCCCTGCGCCGTAGCCGCGCCGTCAGCGATGACATCGCCGGCGTTGATTTTCATGCCGTGCTTGACGATCGGACGCTGATTGATACAAGTACCGGCATTGCTGCGCAGGAACTTGTTCAATTTGTACCGGATCGCACTCGCCTGATCGGCAGTCTTGTTAAAAGGCTTGCCGTCAGCAGTGATTACGATCTCGCCGGAAGAAACTTCGGCCACAATCCCGGCGTTTTTAGCCACAACTACCGCTCTGGAGTCTCTGGCGATCCGGCCTTCAAGGTCGGTTCCCACCAGCGGAGATTCCGTAGTCAGCAGCGGCACTGCCTGGCGCTGCATGTTGGAACCCATCAATGCGCGGTTCGCATCATCGTGTTCCAGGAACGGGATGATACCGGCGGCGGCGCTGACCAGCTGCTTGGGGGAGACGTCCATATACTGGACGTTTTCCTGCGGATGTTCTTCCGACTCGCCCATCAATCTGGACATAACCTGCGGCTTAAGGAATTTCCCGTTCTTGTCAATCGCCGCATTGGCCTGGGCGATAATGAATTTTTCTTCCTTGTCAGCGGTCAGGAAATCAATCTGGTCGGTGACGATGCCGTCTACAACTTTGCGGTACGGCGTTTCGAGGAAACCGAAAGAATTGATTGTCGCATACAGCGACATTGAAGAGATAAGACCGATGTTCGGACCTTCAGGCGTTTCAATCGGGCAGATTCTGCCGTAATGACTGGCATGAACGTCGCGGACTTCAAATCCGGCGCGCTCACGGCTCAACCCGCCTGGTCCCAGTGCGCTGAGACGGCGCTTGTTGGTAAGCTCGCTCAACGGATTAGTCTGGTCCATGAATTGTGAAAGCTGATTACGCGCAAAGAAATCTCTGATTACGCCGGCAAAAGCTTTCGGATTGATCAGTTTGCCCGGAGTAATGGTGGTTTCTTCCGCATTAATCAAAGTCATTCTTTCGCGTATCAGGCGTTCAGTCCTCAGCATGCCGACGCGGCAATGATTCTGAAGCAGTTCGCCAACAGTTCTGACACGTCTGCTGCCCAGATGGTCAATATCATCTGTCGCCCCGCCGGTATTGCGCAGTTTGACCAGATATTTAGTAGCGGCCATCAGATCTTCAGGCATCAAAGTACGATCGGTGAGCGGCAGATTCAGACCAAGTCTTTCGTTGATCTTGAAACGGCCGACCGCGCCGAGGTCATAACGGCGGATATCGAAAAACAGTCTCTTGATGAGCTGTTTAGCATTATTTACGTTCGGCGGATCGCCGGGACGCATTCTTCTGTAAATTTCCTTCAGCGCCTCTTCCGCGTTACGGGCCGGATCACGCCTGAGGCAGTTGATGATATAAGTGTCGCCGTCCGGAATATAAGCCAGATCAACTTTCTTCTTGATATTGGCGTCCTGGAGCTGTTTCAAATGGGTCTCATTGAGCTGAACCAGTTCTTCAAGCACGACAATATCATTTTCATTGGTGACGTCATCAACAACATAATAATTGGATATATCTTTTTTCTTCAACAGCGCAGGAACAGAATGAGACTCAACAGTATAGACTCTCGAAAGAATGTCTTTGTTGGACTCAAAGCCGACAGCGCGCAGGAATGTGGAAATCAGGAATTTCCGGCGGCGGCGGCGGCGGTCAAGATAGATATAGATATAATCATTGATATCGAACTGAACTTCCATCCACGACCCGCGGTCAGGAATTATCCTGAAGGAATAAAGAGTCCTTCCGCTGGAGTGTCTGGTTTTTTCGAAACAGATACCGGGGGAACGGTGCAGCTGACTGATGATCACCCTTTCCGCCCCGTTGATGACGAAAGTTCCTCTTTCCGTCATAATCGGGATTTCACCGAGATAGACGCGTTCCGGAATTTCCACACCATTATTTTTCAACAGGAAATCCACGTGAAGCGACGCACTGTAGGTATTGCCGTCTTTGATGCAATCCACTACAGAATTTTTCGATTCACCGACTTGATAAGAAACAAATTCCACTACTAATTGTTTATCGAAGCTTTCAATCGGGAAAATCTCGTTGAAAACTTCCTGGAGACCCTGATTTGCTCTTTGCTCCTGGGGAATTTCCCGCTGGAGAAAAGCGTCGTAAGAATTGATTTGGACACCGATTAAATCCGGTACGGCCAAAACATCCCTCAATCTACCAAAATTTACGCGATCTGACATAGTTCACCCTTCCAGGTTAGATCCACAAAAGGCGAAATGGAGAAAATCCGGCTAATTCTCTCCGCACAACTTAATTCAAAATTAACTTTTGCGTGACACATATATAAAAACGCAAAAGAACGGCAGGAAAATTTATTCAAAATTTCCCGCCGTTTTATCTACGCAGAACTTTACTTCAGTTCTACGGTAGCACCAGCAGCTTCAAGCTGAACTTTAAGCTTCTGAGCATCTTCCTTGTTCACGCCTTCCTTGACCGGTTTCGGCGCAGCTTCAACGAGATCCTTGGCATCTTTCAGTCCGAGACCGGTAATGGCCCTGACTTCCTTGATGACGCCGACCTTGTTATCGCCGAAAGCCTTCAGGATAACGGTGAATTCGGTTTGTTCTTCAACCGCGGCAGCCGGAGCGGCGGACGGAGCGGCAGCTGCTGCAGCCGGAGCGGCAGCGCTTACGCCCAGACGTTCTTCCAGGGCCTTTACGAGTTTAGAGAGTTCGAGAACAGTGAGATTCTCAACATAGGAGATAAATTCATCCATCTGTTTTGATACTTCGACTTTAGCTTCTTCTGACATAGCGAAATGCCTCCATAGTTATTATTAAATGAGTCAATTAGGCTTTATTATCAAGTTTTTCTTTATACGCATTCAGCACATTGAGGATCGAAGCCGCCTTATTGTTAAGGAGACTGACCAGGTTTCTCGACGGCGCCTGCAGAAGTCCAAGCAATTGAGCATAGATAACTTCTTTGGGCGGCAGAGATGCAATGGCTTTAACATCGGTATCAGAGAGAAGAGCGCCTTCAAAGTAACCGCCCTTCGCTGCCAATTGATTATGAGTTTTGTTAAACTCCGCAATGACCTTGGCGACAGCGCCGGGATCACCCGCGCCGCAGACCAGAGCAGTGCTGTCCTTCATCGCGGTTTTCGCCAGAACTTCAATTTTAGAAAGTTCGGCGGCTTTTCTGATCAAGGAATTTTTCAGCACATGACATTCGGCATTGTGCTTGGCAATCTGAGTCCGAAACTCAGAAAAACCCTTGACCGTCAAACCTTTGTAACTGACGAAGTAAACATAATCAGAATCTTTCAGCAGGCCCCCGATATAATTGACTAAATGGACTTTTTCATTTCTCATGATACCAGCCTCACTAGTTCTTTTGTGTCAATCTTTATTCCAGGGCTCATGGTCGATGAAATGGTACAACTGATAAGGTAAGTACCTTTGGCACTGGCCGGACGGGCCTTGGTCACCGCGTCAACGATTACGTCAAAGTTTGCTTTCAGATCCGATGCGGAGAAAGATACTTTGCCGATCGGAACGTGGATACAGGCGCCGCGGTCAGCTCTGAACTCGACACGGCCTGCTTTGGCTTCCGCCACGGCAGCGCCGACCTGTTCAGTAACCGTTCCGGTCTTGGGATTGGGCATCAATCCGCGGGGACCGAGGGCTTTACCGAGAGGACGCACCAGCTTCATCGCATCGGGCGTCGCTATCAGGCTGTCAAAATCCATGAAACCGCTTTTGATTTTTTCGACCAGGTCTTCATATCCTACGAAATCAGCACCGGCAGCCTTGGCTTCTTCAGCCTGGGCTCCGCTGGCGACTACCGCAATACGTACCTTCTTGCCGGTTCCTTTCGGAAGCGGTACGGCGCCGCGGACAGTCTGATCGGATTTCTTGGAGTCCACGCCCAGTTTGAAAGCCACTTCAACAGACTCATCAAACTTTACGTGAGGCATAGCCTTTAACATCTCCAGCGCCGCAACTACGCCAAACTTAGCCTGACGGTCGTAGCTTTCTGATTGAGACTTGTATAATTTGCTTCTATGCATCAACCACCTCGATACCCATACTGCGGGCTGTTCCTTCAATAAGTAGCATAGCTGCTGCTTCATTCCGGGCGTTGAGATCGTTCTTTTTCGTCTGAACGATTTCTTTGATCTGCGCTCTGGTAATCTTACCAACCTTGTCGCCTTTGCCCGGAGTTTTTGATCCGGACGCCAGTCCCGCTGCTTTCTTGATCAGCACGGAAGCCGGCGGCGATTTGGTGATAAACGTAAAAGAGCGATCCTGATAAACAGTGATCACGACCGGGATGATCAGTCCACTCTGTGATTGAGTGGCAGCATTAAACTGTTTGCAGAAATCCATGATATTGACCCCTGCTTGACCGAGCGCGGGCCCGATCGGCGGCGCCGGGTTAGCGGCTCCTGCAGGAATCTGCAACCGGATTTCTCCTGTAACCTTTTTTGCCATAATGATCTCCATCCGACATTATGTGGTATGAAATGACAGGTTCTCTTCCACATATATGTCAAAATTAATATAAAAGTACCAGCGGCGAAATTTATTCGCGGCCGACCTGCCAGAACTCCAATTCCACGGGGGTTGAGCGGCCGAAAATTGAAACCATCAGTTTCAGCTTGCCGCGTTCATTATCAATTTCCTGAATATTGCCCTCAAAATTCTCGAACGGGCCATCTTTGATCCGGACGGCTTCGCCGATTTCAAACGCAATCTTGGGCTTGACTTTCTCTTCCTGAACCGTAACCTGATGCAGCATATCGGCGACTTCCGAATCAGAAAGCGGCACCGGATGGTTCCCGCTACCGCCGACAAATCCGATTACGCCCTGAGTATCCTTAATAAAGTACCAGGCCTTTTCATCAACCTGTTTGCAGTCTTCTTTGTAGAGATCCATTCTTACTAGAATATAGCCGGGGAAGAATTTACGGGTCGTCGTCGTCTTTTTACCCTGGCGGACTTCAGATACTTTCTCTATCGGGATATATACTTCGTAAACCGGTATATCGTCATTTTCGATTGCCAGTTGTCTGAGAATAGATTCCCTGACCTTGTTTTCCTGCCCGGAAAGGGTATGTACGACATACCACTTGCCTTTTTCTCTTGTCTCATCTTGCATAGTATAGAAATTCCTTATAGATGAAAAATCACAAAGTCCCGGTAATGAGCTTAATTATAAACATGCAAACATGGTCCACACCCGCCACGAAACACGAAAGTATGGCAATCGCAATAATTACAAGGATTGTCGACTCAAACAATTCTGCTTTACCCGGCCAGGTGCATTTGTGAAGTTCTGCCATGGTATCAGCGATAAACTGTCTGACTCTGCTCATAAAACTGCTGTTCATATTCCGATTTCTTCCCTTAAAATATTCCAGGTTTTTAAAACTGGCAGGAGCGGAGAGACTCGAACTCTCGACCTGCGGTTTTGGAGACCGCTGCTCTAGCCAACTGAGCTACACTCCTAATACGATAACAATATCCGCTGGCTTAACGCGTTTCCTTGTGGAGAGTATGCTTGCGGTCAAACTTGCAGAATTTCTTCTTTTCAAGTCTCTCCGGAGTATTGCGCTTTTCTTTCTTGGACGTATAGTTGCGGTTCTTGCACTCTGTACATTCCAATGTTATGATCTCTCGCGACATAATTCACCTTGCTTATTTATTGTAATTATCCCGGACAGCCGCTTTTGCTAACTGCCCGGGACAAACATATTATCGAATAAAACTTTATATTACGCGATGATTTCTGATACTCTGCCGGAAGCAACAGTACGTCCGCCTTCGCGAATAGCGAAGCGCAGGGTCTTTTCCATGGCGATCGGCGCAATCAGCTCAACGGTGATCGTTGTGTTATCACCGGGCATTACCATTTCAACTCCCGGAGGAAGAGAAACAATGCCAGTTACGTCAGTCGTACGGAAATAGAACTGGGGACGATAGTTGGTGAAGAACGGAGTATGACGACCGCCTTCTTCTTTCGACAGTACGTAAATTTCGCCCTTGAACTTGGTATGCGGAGTGATTGATTTCGGCTTAGCCAGTACCTGGCCGCGCTCGACATCATCTTTCTTAGTTCCGCGGAGCAGGCAACCGACATTGTCGCCGGCACGGCCTTCGTCCAGCAGCTTGCGGAACATTTCGATACCGATAACGGTAGTCTTGGAGTTCTTGTTCAAGCCGATGATTTCAATTTCTTCGTTGATCTTGATGATTCCGCGTTCGACACGGCCGGTTACTACTGTACCGCGACCTTCAATCGAGAACACGTCTTCAATCGGCATCAGGAAGGGAAGGTCAATTTCACGGACCGGCTGCGGGATGTAATCGTCAACCGCATTCATCAGTTCGAGAATGCCTTTGCACCACGGATTTTCCGGATCGCCTTCGGCTTCAGCAGCTTTCATGGCGGAACCTTTGATCACCGGAATTTCATCGCCGGGATAATCATATTTACTCAACAGTTCGCGGACTTCCATCTCGACAAGTTCGAGCAGTTCCGCATCGTCCAGCGCGTCTACTTTGTTCAGAAATACCACCAGCGAGGGAACACCTACCTGGCGGGCCAGGAGAACGTGTTCGCGAGTCTGGGCCATCGGGCCGTCAGTCGCGGCGATGACGAGGATAGCTCCGTCCATCTGCGCAGCACCCGTGATCATGTTTTTGACGTAGTCAGCATGTCCCGGACAGTCAACGTGCGCATAGTGACGTTTTTCGGTTTCGTATTCGACGTGGGCAGTATTAATGGTAATGCCGCGCTCTTTTTCTTCGGGAGCGTTGTCGATTTCGTCATATTTTTTTACTATCCCGCGTCCGTATTTCTTCGCAAGGCACATGGTGATTGCAGCGGTAAGGGTTGTCTTGCCGTGGTCAACGTGGCCGATTGTTCCGATATTGCAGTGCGGTTTCGTCCTCTCAAACTTCTCTTTAGCCATCCTTATTTCCTCCTGGTGTTTTTTTAACCGTTAGAGTTTTACTATTTGTTTCTGAACTATATAATTTTAACCTGAAAACCACTCAAAAAATGGAGCCCACAAACGGATTTGAACCGTTGACCTCATCCTTACCAAGGATGTGCTCTACCGACTGAGCTATGTGGGCACCGGATACAATTCAGTAAAACCTAAGCTCAACTTATTGTACTATCTTCTTCAACACCGATGCTTTATCACTCAGTTAAAATGATAAGTGGTGCTCGAGGGGGGATTTGAACCCCCACGGATCGCTCCTCATGGACCTCAACCATGCGCGTCTGCCAATTCCGCCACCCGAGCCGGCATTCCAAAAGACATAAACAGGCGATTAATCTAATCACTCTGTAAACTTTTGCAAATTAACTTTCAACTTTTTTAACGTTTTTTTTAATATGCCGTCCAACACCATCTCCGGAATTATGACGAACGGATTTATAAAATACCCCCGCCCTCTCAAAAAACAAGCCGTTTCTCACAAAAAATTCAAGTTTCTCCCGGCATTTCCGGAAACATCCACTTTAAGCACGGATTTGAGGCCATGGTATTATCATTAATCAGCCTGAAATGTTACTCCTCACGGTTGAAGATTTAAGAATTGACGAGCAGGATTGGGGATTGGATTTTTTTTTGTAATGTAGCGCGGGCATTCCTGCCGGCGAAATGTCAGACAGGAATGTCTGACCTGCATTGTTGTTCCAGTTCCTCATTGGGGATTGGATTTTTTTTTGTAATGTAGCGCGGGCATTCCTGCCGGCGAAATGTCAGACAGGAATGTCTGACCTGCATTGTTGTTCCAG
>CAIPAT010000234.1 GCA_903863035.1 uncultured Lentisphaeria bacterium | reverse complement strand
TCTGCCGAACCTGCGGGAACGGCTTGAACGTGAACTGAAAATTCCTGGCGGCAATGTCCTGGTCAATGCCTCGCACACCCATCCGCCGGGGCGCATGCTGTGCAGTGATGACGAGCAGGTAGCCAGAACTTTTGACGCGGTACGCCGGGCAATGGGAAACATGGTTGAAGTGCGCATCGGCTCAGGCTCCGGTTGCGAAGACCGGATTTCGATAAACCGGACGCTCAGATTGAAAAACGGCCGGCACTGGACTATCCGCCACTCGAACCCGTGCCCGCCCGATGAAGAAGTTGAAGGACTCGGACCGTTTGACCCTGAAATCGGCATTATCCGGATCGACCGGATGGACGGTACGCCGCTGGCTGTGGTGTACAATTTCGCGTGTCATCTGCTGTTTGGTGATTATCTGGGACACATTACGGCCAATATTCCGGGTTACGCTTCCAAAGTTATTGAGAACAGTTTAGGCAATGGAGCGATGGCGCTGTTCCTGCAAGGCGCCGCCGGGGATGTCTGTGATGTGACATTCAAGGCCTTTGAACGCCTGCGTGATGTCGAATGTCTGGGTACCTTACTTGGACTCAGCACATTAAAAGCGCTAAACGGGATTGAAACAAGGAATGCAGAAATAAAGGTCATTGCCGAAACGATAAAACTGCCAAGGCGAACCGATATTCCTGAACGGATTGAAGCGCTGAGGCAGGAGCAGAGCATATTGCTTGAATCTCTGCATTTCACCAGTCTTAATTTCAAGAGTTTTCTGCCATTGTACATGAAACATAAGCTGAATCCGGATTATCCGTCTGATTATTCTTTCAGTTATCTGCAAGCTCAGCAGATAGGAGACCAGAAGTTTGCCGGAATGGATTCATATAACCGGAAGAACATTGATAAATATCTGCGTAATATTCAAGCGATGGAGACTTTAACCAGGATTCAGGATGATATTGCCACGTTACAGAAGCATCAGGAGATAAATAAAGCGTCAGGCGAAGCTGTGATTGATGCAGAAGTAATGGGGATCAGAATCGGGGACTGCGTTTTAATCAGTTCCCCGGCGGAAATGCTGGTTGAGGTCGGCTTGAATGTAAAAAAAGCGTCGCCTTGCAAACATACTTTCATGGCGGCTTATTCCAACGGCTATCTGCATTACGGGGCGCCCGCTGATTACTACGACAAGGGTGGATATGAGGTTACGGAATGTTTACTGGCGCCGGAGTGGCAGGAAATTTATGAGCAAAAGGCAAACGAAATAATCCATAAACTGTAGCGTTAATTTAACAGGGATAAACAGGATATGCAGAACTTTCTAATAGCAGTGTCCGTAATTGAATAAATAAGAGATAAGATGAGAATTCCTGTATATCAGCAGATAAAAGACATTTTAAGAGAAGAGATTAGGCAGGGAAAGTATAAGCCCGGTAACACTATTCCTTCTGCCAATCAGTTAGCCAAAGACTTTTCAAACCAGCCGCAATACTTCGGTTAAAGCTATTGCGGATCTGGTTCACGAAGGAATCGTCTATACAGTACAAGGCAAAGGAACGATAGTAAGCGATTTACGTAAAAAAGTAAAAGAATCTAAACCTATGAAGAAGATGAATTCATCGGTTCTATACATAGTTCTTCTGCTGGCTGATTTTGATAATATAAATAAGATGTCAACTTGAACCAAGAGTCCCGCGTATAGTATTTTCGTAGTGAACTTGACGCTGGCGGCAGTGTTTTCGCTGCTTGAATATCGAATATCCGGAATAATATGTCGCTATGATGGAAAAAGTAACAAAGCTTCCAGTTCGAGAAGAATCGCTCCGGCCACTCTATGAGTGGTCCAGCAACTGCGGGAATGCTTGCGGTACTTTA
>CAIPAT010000233.1 GCA_903863035.1 uncultured Lentisphaeria bacterium | reverse complement strand
TGTTTCTCGCAACATGCCACCGGCGGCCCGCCGGGCGTGATCCAACGGTCCCGCAGTCGCGGGATTAGTCGCCAAAGGCGAAATCCCTAAAGCCGGTCAGACGACCGGCGCTCCCAGGTTTTACTTCACTCCCTTCATGCTCCCGCGCCTGCGGGATGAAGTGTATTTGTTCTTTTTCGTGTCCTGCTAACTCTCAGGTTAGTCCCGCGACTGCGGGATGCCTTTCGTGGTTAAGGTGTATTTTGGATGCGGCTATGCCGCGCTAAGTTTTTCGTGGTAAAAATGGTTTGCTTTGCGGCTTGCTAACTCTCGGGTCAGTCCCGCAACTGGGGGGATGCCTTTGTGGTTAAAAAGCGCAATTTGGAACGGTATCGAATTCTTTGATGTAAAGGCGTTTGGCAGTATTGTTGACATCTTTCCAGAAGTCATGGTCGATCGACATATTTTCCCCGTAAATGCTGATGAAGCGCAGGACATCGCGTTTGGTCAGTCCTGTATCCATGGCGGAAAACCAGATTCCGGCGATATCTTTTACGATCCAGCGGCGGGGCGTTTTACTGCGGAGCTGGGCGCGGTGCAGGTCTATCAGATATACTTTGAGCTTATCCGGATTTATATTTGCCGGATCGTTAACGATATCCAGCAGAAAATGACAGATATAAAAGTCGCGGTGGTTGAGTCCGCTGGCGTGCATTTTACTGCTGACTTGGGCCAGCTTTTTAATCAGTGCGTGTTTCAGGATCGGTGCCGATGGATTTTTCTTCCAGTCTCTGCAGAAATCTTCCAGGCTTATAGTATTGGTCAGTTCGTCGGTAATGATAAATGAATCCTGCTTTGCCGGGTTTATGCCGCGCGAACCGAAGGCGCACGGTGTCATCGTGTCAATGCCCAGTTCTTTCAGTTTGATGAGCGCCGCATATTCATTTCCGGCGCCGGTGATAGTGGACTTGAACTGAGTAAGGTTTTTCAGTATCTCCATCCAGCCGACACCGTGATGGATTTTGGCAAAAAATCCTCTGCCGTTCATTTCGAAACGGAATGTGCGGCGTGATTTGACTGCACGGAATACCCGGCCTTCCAGTTTCTCAACTTCTTGAAAAGGATCTTTTCCTACCCAGGCTTTTTGAAAATCATCTCTTAAATAGAGCATTTATCTCTCGCTTAAATTACGGTGTCAGTAATCCTGCCGTGCATGTTATTTCGTTATTTTTTCGACAGTTTTGTCAATTTTCTTCCGGAACGCCACACATTGCTGGTGGCCCATTTTGCCGGAAACGATTATCTCATACAGCGGCTTCAGTTCAGCAGGGAAATCCTTTTCATAGTATTTGGCTCTGGTTATGTAAATGGAGCTGTCCGGCATCGTCAGCATCTCATCGCAGCCGGACATGACACAGCGCGGCATGATTGGCGGATAAGATTTCTTATCTTCCGGACAGGCGCGCAGGAGAGCTTTAAATACGGCGCTCTTCAAGCCCGCGGGTGCCGGTTCAGTGACCGGTGGTTTATAGGCGGGAAAGAAATACCGGCCGATAAATCTCTTTTCAAGCGGAATATTAATCAGGTATTTCAGTTCATCGCCGTCGGGCCCCAGTTTAAAGAAACATATCTGTGTTTTGTCCTGCCGGACAGTTTCAACATCGGCGATGAATTGACGGGAGCTTTCCCGGTACTGGTCTATCGGTTCCAGAATCAGAATATTGATCACGGCCATGGTGGCGACGGCAATCGCGACAAGCGTAAAATCGCGCTGTTCAGCTTTTAGACTCTTCAAAAACGCGACGATGCTGACGGCGAAGAGCAGGAACAGGATTGCCGGCAGAACAACCGGGAACGCTGTTTTCAGGCCGATTATTTTCAGGACAATCACCAATATGATCAGTCCGGCCAGCGCCAGCAGCGGAAACAGCCTGCAAGCCGCGAAAAAGAATTTTCTGATATTAGCGAATAACGGCAGCTTGTCGAAATTTATGAAAATCCATGCTCCGGCCAGTGCCAGCGCCGGAATTACGGATACGATATAGCGCAAATGTTTTGTTCCCGGTATGCTCATGACAAACAGCACGATTAATATCCAGGCCGTAATGCTTCTTAAGAAATAAAGCTGATTGTTGTCTTCCGCTGCCGGCTTTTTTATCAATTTTTTAAAGTAGACAATAATTACCAGCAGTCCCAGCGGGAAGGCAATGGAATACGACGCCAGTCCGTTGGTAAAGAAATACCAGATTGGTTTTCCAGACTCAAACCGGCTGGTGATCTGGTCGGTGAGAAACGCTTCCAGCAGTTCCTTGCCGCCTTGATGAACACACAACAGCAGCAGTCCGGCCATGCAGGAAACGGCAAGCAGTCCGGAAACGAATCCGCAGATAATGCACATTTTCCATTTGCGGTTGACCAGATAATAACTGAAAACAACGCTGGCCGGGATCACGATTCCAAGGGGTCCGCGGAAAGCAAAGCCGAAAACCATGCACAGCGGTACCAGCAGCAGCCGCTTCCAGCCTTTATCCTGATCGGCGGTGTAAATCAAATAGAAGGACAGAATAGTGGCGGCTGCAACAAACAAGTCCAGCGACGGCGCCCGTGCAATAGACACGAACTCAAACGACAGCAGGCAGAGCAGAACGGCATAAGCGCCGAGCCATTTTGAAATGCGCGCACCCAGCAGATAGGTCATGATCAAGGTGAATACCGCCATCAGCGCACTGGGCAGGGTGGCGGTCAGCATATTGATGGCATAGCCGCAGAACGAGGCCAGGTACATCATCAGAATATGGCTTGAAGGGTAGTCGGTGTAAGGTTTGTCATAGAGCGTAGGAAAAATGCCGATGCCGTATTGTTTCATTTCCCCGATAAACAGCGCGAAGCGGCAGTTGATCCGCGTAAACTCGGCAGAATAGAGTCCGCCGAGGAAAATAATCATTCCCAGTACAGAGATTATTACCAGTGCTTTTTTATTGTTCAAAATTATCTCCTGCGTAAACCTTTTAACGTTCTATATGTTTTAATATCAGATTGTATTAAAGAACTGTTCAAAAATAACCTTTACATCTTCGCGATTCTCCCGGATGCCTTTGGTTTTGCCGGTACTCAAAGTAACTCAAGCTTCCAGCTTGAACAGTCGCAAGAAGTGGCTAAAACCACTGGTCCCGCAATCGCGGGATCCCGCGACTGCGGGAATGCTTGCAGTACTCTTTTTTAATTCCCGAAATCACCTCGGGATATTTCGCGAAACTTGTCAAGTTTATTTCTTAACAACTCATAACTGGAAAATATAGCATTGCAGATGATATTGTCAATTGCTCAAAAATGGTTGTTTGATTTTTGGAATTATATAGTTTGCGCTAATATTATTCGTGGATAAAACTGCTATATTACTTGTCAAATTTTATAATTGCAAAGAAGATTATGACGGAAGATTTTACTATACAAAAAACACGCTTGAGCGAACTGGAAAAACGGGTATCGGAACTGCTGCTCCGGGACCGGCATGCCGCCGTTCCTCATGTAAACCGGATATGGCAGCGCATTCATGCCGGCCAGGCGGTTGACCGGATGCTCGACAATCTGGAAAATTCCATTATTGATTGTGAACGTTTCGTGCTGAAAACGGTCGCCGGACGCATCAACTATTTATTCCCGGATAATCTGCCGATAACCAACCATGTGGAGAATATACGCGAGGCGCTTCAACGCCATCAGGCGGTGATCGTCTGCGGTACGACAGGTTCCGGGAAAACCACCCAGCTGCCGAAGATCGCGCTGGCAATCGGGCAGGGGAGATACGGGCGCATCGGCTGCACCCAGCCGCGGCGGCTGGCCGCGACTGCCATGGCCCGCCGCGTGGCTTCCGAACTGAACGTCCAGTGCGGACGGGAAGTCGGGTATCAGGTCAGGTTTGACAACCGCACCAGCGCCGATACTGTTATAAAATTCATGACTGACGGGATTTTGCTGGCTGAAACCCAGACCGATGGCAATCTGCTCCAGTACGACACTCTGATCATTGATGAAGCCCATGAGCGCAGTTTGAACATTGATTTTATTCTCGGCTACCTGAAAAATCTGCTGCATAAACGCCGCGACCTGAAAATCGTCATTTCATCGGCTACGCTTGACGCGGAAAATTTCTCCCGTTTTTTCAATGACGCCCCGATCATTATGGTTGAAGGACGCACTTATCCAGTGGAGGATTTCTTTCTGCCGCCCGGGGAGGACGAAGATCTGTCTGCTCATATCGGGCGGGCGGTCAGATGGATTTCGGAGATTGACCGCAGAGGCGATATTCTGGTTTTTCTGCCGGGAGAACGTGAAATCCGCGAGACTGCCGATTTGCTGCATGGCTGGAATCTGGCCCATACTGAAGTGCTGCCGCTGTTTGCCCGGCTCAGTATGAGCGATCAGCAGCGGGTGTTTTCGCCGGGGCATATCCGCCGTATCATACTTGCGACCAATGTTGCGGAAACTTCTATTACGATTCCCGGTATTCATTATGTGATTGATTCCGGTTTTGTCCGCCTGAGCCGGTTCAACCCCCGGAACCAGATTCAGGAATTGCAGATTGAACAGGTTTCCCAGGCCAGTGCCAGGCAGCGCCGGGGGCGCTGCGGCCGTATTGCTGACGGCATTTGCGTTTATCTTTATGAAAAGGAAAAACTGGACGCCAGCCAGCCATATACTGATCCGGAAATCCGCCGTACCTGTCTTGCCGGAGTCATCCTGCAGATGGCAACGCTCGGACTGCCGCAGATTGAGCGTTTTCCGTTTCTCGACGCGCCGCAGCCGGCGCTGATCCGGGAAGGTTACCGCACGCTGCGGGACATCGGCGCGATTGATGACGCCGGACGGATAACCAGCGAAGGCCGCCAGATCGCCGCGCTGCCGCTTGACCCCCGGCTGGCTAAAACGATCTGTTATGCCAGAAGCTGCAAAGTACTGCCGGAAATCATGGTCATCAGCGCGTTTCTCAGTATTCAGGACCCGCGGGAACGGCCTTCCGACCAGCAGCAGGCGGCTGATCAAGCGCATCGCCAGTGGCGCGATGAAAACTCCGATTTTATCTCTATTCTGCGGCTTTGGAACTTCATTCAGAATGAAGCTGCCGGAATTTCTAACAGCGCCGTCCATAAACTCTGCCGGCGCAACTTTTTGAATTATAACCGCGTCCGGGAATGGAAGAATCTTTACCTTGATCTTTGTGAAGCGGTATCGGATGAAGAATGGGGTGTTTCCACTGCCGCAGGAATCGAGCAGGATGAATTCAATTACGACATGATTCATAAAGCGCTGCTGTCCGGCATTCCCGGCAATATCGGCATGTATGACCGCGAAGAGCAGATATTTATCGGCGCCGGAAGCCGTAAATTCTATATTTTCCCTGGTTCCGGGCTGTTTAAAAAGAAACCTGTTCCGCCGTGGGTGATGACGTTTGCGCTGGTCAGCACCGCTAAAGTTTTTGCCCGCCAGGTGGCGGTCATCAGACCGGAATGGATCGAGGAAGTAGCTCCGCATCTCTGCACCAGGATTTACGAAAACGCGGTATGGGATAAAGCCGCCGGATTTGTTTACGCCAGAGAGAAAGTTATCTTTGGCGGGTTGATGATAAATGCCGGACGCCGCGTTCATTACGGGAAAGTCTGCCCGGCCGAGGGCCGCATTGTCTTCATCCGCGAGGCAATGGTTCCCGGCGAGATCAATTCCTCCGGTAAATGGCTGAAAAATCATTTGCGGATGCTGGAAACAATCAATACTCTTGAAGAAAAAATCCGGCGGCCGGATACGCTGCTGGATACGGAGGCGATATTCGAGCATTTCAACCGGGTTTTGCCGCCGCAGGTGTGTTCCGCTAAAAGTCTGGATTTGTGGCTCCAGGAAAGCGGCGCTGAAATCAATATGTCAATGGCGGACGCCATGCAGGAACAGTTTACGCCGCTCCATCCCGAAGATTTCCCAGACGACCTATCATTCTCCGGTCATCTGTTTGAGCTGAAATACCGTTTTGCGCCGGGTGAGCCGGACGACGGTATCTGCATTCTGGCTGCGGCGGATGAGATGAACCTGATTCCTGACTGGGGGCTGGAATGGCTGGTGTCCGGACGTTTGACGGAAAAGGTTGAATTACTGATCAAATCTCTGTCTAAAACTCAGCGCATGCAGTGCAGTCCTGTCGCGGAAACCGCGGCGGAATTTACCGATGATGTCCGCGATAACAAAATATCCCGTGAACAATCCCTGACTGATGCACTGGCGGCATATCTCAGCCGTACTTTCGGCGGCGACTTCCATGCCAAAGATTTCGACCCCGGACGGCTGCCGGATTATTTGTCCATGAAGATCGCTGAAACCGACGGCAGCGGAAGAATACTCGCGCTGCATCGCGAAGTTCCGGCGGAACTTTCTTCCGGTTCCAAACTCAGCGCTGCCGTTAAAGGCGTCGGCAAATGGATACTTTCCGGCTGTACCGGCTGGCCGGACGGCGATATGCCGGAATCTATTCAACTGCCCGGCGATGAAGCACTGGATGCGTTTCCGGCGCTGACCGATGAAGATGGCGGTTTTGTCGGCCGGCAGGTGTTTCTTGATCCGCGCGAAGCGGAATACTCCCACCGGCGCGGCCTGATCAGACTGTTCCGCAACGCTCATGCCGGACAACTTAAACTTATGAAAAAATATTTTCAGTTCTCGTCGCAGATACAGCTCTGCTTTTGTGTGAATGACCGTGCCGGGCGTTATCAGGATGACTTTGCCGACGCGGTGATAATGGCGGCGCTGACGGCGGAAAATACGATTGACATCCGTTCGCAAAGTGTTTATTTGAAACGTGCTGAAGCCGCGCTTTCAGAACTGGTTAGTTTTGCTGAAAAGCGGGTTGCCCTGCTGGAGCAGATGGCTGAACAGTGCGACCGCATTCATGAGTTTCTGAAAAAGTCAGGCGGGCGTGCGCATGAAAATTGCGCCGATGCCAGAGCGCAACTGGATTTTATGTTTCATTCCGGATTTTTGCGCGGCGACGTCGTCTGGACCCGTTATCCGCGCTACCTCAAAGCTCTGACTATCCGCGCCGAACGCATGCATAGTTCCCCGCAGAAAGATCTGGAAAAAATGCAGCCGCTGCAGCCGTTTGCCGCACGTTTTGAGCTGGCGGCGGGAACTGTAAAGGATTTTGAACTGGCTTTTGACCTGAAAGAATTCTGGCTGCTGCTGGAGGAATTCCGTATCATGCAGTTCGCACCGGAGGTCCGTCCGCTGGAAAAAGTCTCGGTCCAGCGTCTCCAGGAAACATGGAACCGTCTGCGCCTGTAGCAGGCGAATCCGTTGATTCGTTGCTTTTATGCAGTAATGCCGATTCGCAATCTTTACTTGCTTTAAGATTGCGATTCGGTATAAATTATGATATATACTCTGAAAATTTTAAAATAGACTAGCAGGATTGTAGATTGTTTTTTTTAGATCCGCTTGACTGGAGATATGAATATCGCCTGGATGAGGAACGGAAAAAGACAGCCGCAAGACGCACGCCGCCAATCAGGATTTTTGAAATGTATAATAAAACCGTAATTTTGACTTTTGACGACGCCGTTTCGAATCACTGTACGTTTGTTGCGCCGCTATTGAAGGAACTCGGGTTCAACGCCACTTTTTTTGTCTGCGAATTTCCGCCGGATTTTGCGACCGACAAAGTGCAATATATGAGCTGGGAGCAGATTGAAGAACTTGACAACATGGGGTTTGAAGTCGCCAACCATACACTTACTCACGCAGGACTGGGCAATATCACGCCCGCGGAGTTTGAAAAACAGTTGCTGGATTTGGAGGCCTTGTTCCGGAGTCACGGCATTCCGAAGTCGGAAAATTTTGCCTATCCTGGCGGACCTGGCGCCGCTTATGCGGCGCCGATTCTACAGAAACACGGATTCAAAACTGCCCGGACCGTCCGCTCTGCCGCGTGGAATGTCGTCATGGACGACTGCTGGCTGGTTCCGTCAATCCCCGTACACGGCCCGGATGATTCAGCGTTGAAGAAAGCGCTGGATTTAGCGACGACGGATGAAATTCCGGTGTTGCTTTATCATGGAGTACCGGATATCCTTCACACATGGGTTGATACGCCGCCAGAAATTTTTGAACGCGAAATGCGTTACCTGGCGGCCGAAGAATGGACGGTGCTGGCGCTCCGGGACATAACAAATCTATGGTGAAATTTAATATTCCGCGTCTGGCAGGTCGGGGAGGATTACCGGCAGGCCGTCTTTCGGACTGATGAATGAGGAAACTCCGTGACCGTAGGCCTGAAACAGCGCTTCCTGCGTTAAAACATCATGCGGGTTGCCGTCTCCAAGCACATTTCCGTCTTTCAACAGGATGATTCGTTCGCAGACCCGTGCGGCCATTTGCACGTCATGGGTTACGATCAGGATCGAAGAGCCTTTTTTGCGCTGCCAGTTGATCAGTGCTTTTATCACTCTGGCGGAATTGCCGATATCCAGATGCGAAGTCGGTTCGTCCAGCAGCAGCAGATCAGGTTCCTGGGCCAGCGCCGTGGCGATCATAACCCGCTGGCGTTCGCCGCCGCTGAGTTCCCCGATAGCTCTTCGGGCAAAATCCGCTATGTTTAAATCATGCATGGTACGCGCGATCACGTCCTTGTCGTCGCGGGTCAGTCTCGAGAAGCGGGAGATGCGGGCCAGCCGCCCCATTTTTACGATCTGTTCAACGGTGAAAGGAATTGGCGCGTAAATATTTTGAGGAACTGCGGCAACCAGTCTGGAACGCTCAAGATTGTCATAGGACTGTATTGGTTTGCCTTCCAGCAGGACTTCCCCGGAGGCTGGTTTCAAATATCCGCAAAGGATTTTTAAGATGGTGGATTTGCCGACGCCGTTAGGGCCGACTATCGCCGCGACACTGCCTTTTTTCAACTGAAAGTTAACCCCGTTCAAAATCTGTTTGCCCGGCTGATAGGCAAAAGTTATATTGATTGCGGCAATCAAATCTTCGTTGCAATTCATCCTTCCCATGCGCGTCTCCTGCTGAGCACCCAAAGGAAAAACGGGCCGCCGATAAATGATGTTATTACTCCCACCGGCAGTTCTCTGGTAGCGAAAACGCAACGGGCGAATGTGTCGCAGCCCATCAGGAATATGCCGCCCATCAGCATGCACAGCGGAAACAGCCGCCGGTGCTGCGAACCGAAAAGATTCCGGATTATATGCGGGATAATCAGTCCGACAAACCCGATGATGCCGGATACCGCCACCGAACATGCCGCCAACAGCGATGAAACACCCAATAAAATGTAAGAAAGTTTTTTGGGATCAGCACCGAGGCTGAATGCGGTTTCATCGCCGAAAGTTACGGCATCCACTTCGCGTCCCAGCAGGGTGAATAATAGCGTCGCCATCAACAGCGACCCGGCGGATAATGTCAGCAGCATATTGCCGGAAGGCTGAAGACTGCCCAGCAACCACCATGTAATACCGTTGAGTTCATGTGAATTGCTGATGCTGATTATGAACATCAGCAGGCTTGAGCACATGCTGCCGATAACTATTCCCGCCAGCGCGATGCTGGCTGGAGTATCCGCCGCCCAGCAGCGCGCCATGCCCAGCACCAGTAATAATGCGAACACCGCTCCGACGAAGGAAAATGCCGGGATGAAAAACTCGGAAATCATTGCCAGTCCCAGGATGATTGCAGCGGCAGCGCCCACGCTGGCGCCACCGCTGACTCCCAGAATGTATGGTTCAGCCAATGGATTGCGCAGCGCCGCCTGGCAGGCGGCGCCGGCGACCGCCAGCGAACCGCCAACCACAAATGCGCATACCAGCCGGGCCGCGCGCAGTTTTAAAACAGCCTCCAGCATCGGCGAAGGATTCAGCAGATCGGCAAATCCGGCGGAATAAGCGCCGCAGCACATGAAGAGAACGAAACAGACAGGAACCAGCAATCCTATCCAGATTACCGGTTCTGATAATATCCGCCGGATATTGGTAAAACTCATTTTATTTTCCCTTCGCCGCTTGTCGTGCCGGGTTCTGGTTTTGCATCATCATAGAAATGTTTACGCAGGAGCGCGATGCCTTCAAGCGTACGCGGTCCCAGCCGGTAGAGTTTGTCCTGTTCCAGTCCGGTGTAAATACGATTGTTTTTTACTGCTGAAATATGTTGCCAGCCGCTGCGCCTGGCGACTTCTGCACTTTTGCCGGAACCCATCGCCGGACAGATGATTATATCCGGATTCTGCTGCATAATCCATTCCAGCGAACATGGGAAATATTCCGCTTTTTCGTTGCGTCCGATATTGATGCCGCCGGCGTATTCGATTAAGTCATTGATGAATGTTTTTCCGCCGCAGGTCAGGAGCGGACGGTGCCATACTTCTACATATACTTTCGGACGGGATGCGGCAGGAACCTTATCCGCCAGGTCTTTGAAATCCTCCAGCGCTTTGGAGAAGCGGGCGGTCTCTGTCTCCGCCGCCGCCCGGCAGTTCAATGTTACGCCGAGTGTTTTTACGCATTTGATATAGTCATCGAAGCTGTTGTCATCCAGCAGTATTACCTTTGCGCCGAGACTTTCCATCGCCTGTTTCGAAGCTTTGTCTTTCAGCTTGTTAGAGATCACATAGTCCGGTTTTACCGCCGCCAGGTGCTCCAGAAACGGAATGCCGAAGTTGCCGACGACCGGCAGTTTCTTAGCTTCCGCCGGATAGTCGCAGTAACTGCTTCTTCCAACCAGACAATCGCCTCTGCCCAGCAGAAAGATGATTTCCGTGATGCTTGGCGACAATGATACGACCCGTGGCGTCTGGATGGTTGACGCTGATTGTGCCGTCAGGGACAGGCAGATTAATGTTACAGCTAAAACAGATCTCATTTATGTTCCTTGTATGTCACGCTTCTAAAGTACTCAGGCTTTCCGGCTTGTCAAGCCGGAAAGCGCTGGAATAATCCGCTCAGTTCAACGGGATGTTGTCATCCCACGGGTCGAATAATGAATTATCTTTCGGACCGAAAAAACCTAAGCCGGATGCCGTCAATATTGTTTCGTTCAAAGCCGCATTGTTCAGGGAATAGCCTGGAATCACAACCCATTCTCTTTTGTGCGAACTGACATGTCCATCCACCCATGCCGCATTGGCGGTACCGTTATGGCGGAAATGAAATTTAGCCGTATTCTGCGATACGGTCGGGATTTTTGCGTGCAGGTTTACCGGCGTGCCGGAGAGGGAAAACGGGGCACTCACTTCATCCACTTCAACCAGTGTGAAGTTGCTGGTGTTGTCGATGTGGGCGACGTCGCCGAACATTATGGTTTTCGATGCCCATTTGATATTCTCCGGTTTCATCCCGGCCTGCCAGCCGCTGCCATAACCGTTTACATAAGACAGGCTGCCGACTCCGTAAAAATTATAACCATATCCGCCGGCGCCTTTAAGGTTAGTGCCGGAAGCAGCGGCCCCCGGATTGATTTGATTCAGTGCTGGACATTCCTTGTTTTTTTTGTCTTTGCCAAGGTAATTCACCAGCAGACTGCGGCTGGAATCCCAGGAGTCGCCGGCCGCGGCCCGATAACCGCACCAGTGCTGTCCGGTCTTGATTGCACCCTGTCTGGCAGGGGCATAAAATCCCCAGTCTACTCCGTACTGTGTGTTAGCCAGTGCGAGTTGCTTGAGGTTGTTTTGACACGAGGAGCTTTTGCCGGATTCCCTGGCTTTGGACAGGGCAGGGAGCAGCATTCCGGCGAGGATCGCGATGATGGAAATCACGACGAGGAGTTCAATGAGAGTAAAATTCTGACATGGCAGACGGGTGCCGCCGACAGCGGATTTCTGTATCTTCATTTTTTCTGTTCTTCCTGATTGTTGTGTTGCGCGCACATTCATTCCGCGCCGGAAGAACACAAAAAATGACTTCATCTTCTGTGCCCGGTTTCCAGTCTGTTTCATCTGGCGACATCTGACGCGGAATAACCGAACAACAAGCGATGGCAGGACCTGGCTTACAGCGTTTAACGCCGATCACAGTTGCGCGACAGCCCCCGGTTCTCACGGGAGTTCACTGCTCAAAACCTGTTATATACAAGTTGTAAATATAGTTCTGATTAACAAGAAAGTCAACATTATTTATTTTCAGAACAGTTTTTTTATCCAAATTGCAGTGCTAAGTTATTTAAGATTTAATTTATAAATTTTATGCAGGATGATAGAAATATGAGCATAGTGCCGGATTCAAACCGTTATTCGCAAATGATTTATAACCGCTGCGGACGAAGCGGACTGAAGTTGCCGGTAATATCTTTCGGACTGTGGAACAATTTTGGCGATAAAGATCCGTATGAAAATAACCGCGCTATGATTTACCGGGCGTTTGACCTGGGGATAACCTATTTTGATCTGGCGAATAATTACGGGCCGCAACTCGGAGCCGCCGAAATTAAATTCGGACGGATACTTAAAGACGGACTGGCGAATTATCGCGATGAACTGATCATTTCCACCAAGGCCGGGCATCTGATGTGGCCGGGGCCTTACGGCGATTGGGGTTCCCGTAAATATCTGCTGTCCAGTCTGGACCAGAGCCTTAAGCGCATGGGCCTGGACTATGTGGATATCTTTTATTCACATCGTCCCGATCCGGAGACTCCGCTGGAAGAAACTATGGGAGCATTGGACCGGGCGGTTCGCAGCGGTAAAGCGCTGTATGCCGGCTTTTCTTCCTACCCGCCGGACAAGGTTCGGGAAGCAGTAAGAATCCTGCGCGAACTCGGCACTCCGTGTGTAAATCAGTTGAACCGGTACAGTATGTTCAATCGCACTGTTGAAGAAGGCCTGCTTAATACGCTGGAAGCCGAAGGTATTGGCGCGACTGCGTTCTGTCCGCTGGCGCAAGGTTTATTGACCTCACGCTATCTCAACGGCATTCCGGATGATTCCCGCGCCGGCAAAGGCATTGTTTTCCTGAAGAAAGAAACCATCACTGATGAAATTGTTGCTAAAATTCAGTCATTAAACACGATTGCCTTGAATCGCGGCCAGTCGCTGGCGCAGATGGCGCTGGCATGGGTGCTCAAAGATAATCGCATTACTTCTGTTCTGACCGGAGCCAGCAGAATCGAACAGATCGAGGACAATGTCAAAACCCTGAACAATCTGAACTTTTCCGCTGAAGAACTCCAGCAGATCGAAAACATTCTGCAGAATAAACCGGCATAAGGAGCCGTTAAAGAAATAACCTTTACATCTTCGTGCTTCTCCCGAATGCATTTGTGTTTGCCGGTTCGTTACATACCTTCAGGTATACGCCTCTCCGGCATTTCCCAAAATCACTTCGGGATATTTCGCGAGACTTGTCAAGTTTATTTCTTGACAGCTCCTGAACATTAAATATTGGTATATTATTTTGTTTTGCAGTTGACAAAAAGCTATTATTTGGCTATAGTGCCAAATATATAATAAACAAAGGTATTGGTTTATGGATGATAAAGCACAGTCGATTATTGATGCCAAGGCTAAAGTCTTAAAAGCGCTGGGGCATCCTACGCGGCTTTTTATAGTTGAGGAGTTAGCTCGCGGAAAGCGTTGCGTATGCGAATTGGTCAAACTTGTCGGAGCAGATTTTTCAACAGTATCAAAGCATTTGACTCTGCTCAAAAATGCCGGAGTGGTGCAGGATGACAAACGTGGTCAAATGGTTTTTTATACTTTGAAAGTTCCATGCATATTGCGTTTTATGGACTGTATTGAGGCAGTAATCGTATCCGGTTCCTGCAAGTAAGCTGATGCATTTTTTTAGAATATATATTTGGTTGAAATGGAAAATGATGGTGATATATGACTGACAATGACAATGCTCTAAAACATAGATATTTAAAATGGTTATGCGGCATATCGTGTGGATCAGGGCTGGCTGTATTGTACTGGCATCTTGCTCCTTCAGCTAAATGGGTCACCTATTCGTTATTGAGTTTATCGCCGGAGAGTAAGTTCAGTTCAGCGGTTGAATTTTTTCTTTTTGAAACTCCTAAAGTGATGCTGCTGCTGACCGGAGTTGTGTTTATAGTGGGAGTGATACGGTCATTTTTTTCGCCGGAACGGACAAGGAAAATTCTTGCCGGGCATCATGAATTTATCGGCAATGTGCTGGCCGCTCATCTAGGCATAGTTACTCCGTTTTGTTCCTGTTCCGCGGTACCTCTTTTTATCGGATTTGTCACTACCGGGATTCCACTTGGAGTAACATTTTCATTTTTGATTTCAGCGCCAATGATCAATGAAGTTGCGCTGGTCCTGCTGTTCGGTCTTTTCGGCTGGAAGGTGGCAGGATTATATCTCATTACCGGTTTGCTTATTGCAATCATTGCCGGATGGGTTATCGGACGCCTTCGTCTTGAACGATATATCGAGCCGTGGGTTTATGAGATTAAAGTGAATGAAGCGCTTGAAGAAACTGCGATAGTCTGGAATGACAGAATGCGTTTCGGGTACGACGCAGTAAAAGATATTGTTGGTAAAGTCTGGCCTTATGTTGTAGCTGGTATTGCTGTAGGAGCGGGAATACATGGCTATGTCCCGCAAGATTTTATGGCATCAATTATGGGACGCGAAGCCTGGTGGTCAGTGCCGCTGGCTGTTTTACTTGGAGTCCCGATGTATTCCAATGCCGCCGGCATTATTCCTATTGTGCAGGCGTTATTGGAAAAAGGCGCGGCATTAGGTACTGTACTTGCGTTTATGATGGCTGTAATCGGACTTTCACTGCCGGAAGCCGTTATCTTGCGCAAGGTACTGAAATTACCGCTTATATTTATATTTTTCGGAGTAGTTGCTGTTGGTATTTTGCTCGTAGGGTTTCTTTTTAATTTGATAATGCCGTATATGGGCTTAAAATAAAATAAAATAAGATGAAAGATAAACATGAAGAGAGCAATTATTCTCCCTGAAGCTTGCCGGAACTGTGAAACTTGCGAAGCGCAAAAAGTATGTCCGCAAGACGCGTTCATCCGTGAGAAGAAAGATGATAAACCATGGATTGATTTCTATCACTGCCGGGGATGTTTGAAATGTAAACCTGCTTGTCCGTTCGGGGCTGTCGGGGAAATTATACAACCGTGCAATGGCAAAAGCAAGATGAGCTGGTAAATAATAAAAATAAAAGGAGCGACATTATGAAAATTCAAATTCTCGGGACCGGCTGTCCCAAATGCAAAAAACTGGCGGAAAATGCTGAGGCCGCCGCCAAAGAACTCGGGCTTAGCTTTGAATTGGAAAAAGTAACAGATATCAATCAGATAATGAAATTCGGGGTAATGATGACTCCTGCACTGGCGGTTGACGGCAACGTTAAAGTTGTCGGCAGGGTGCCTTCGTCTGACGAAATAAAAGCAATGCTTAAATGAGCCTTAATTTATGGAGAATAAATCATGAGCGATCAAAAAAGTTGTGCTTGCAGTGTCGCCCCTAAGTTGATATTTCCCTGTTCCGGAGCCGCGGATGTCGGTGCCATTGCCGATCTGGCTGCTCGCAAACTTGCCCGCGAAGGCGACGGTAAAATGTTTTGCCTGGCCGGAATCGGCGGACGGATCAGCGGCATTATGAAGACAACCGAAAGCGCGGAGAAGATTCTGGCGATAGACGGTTGTCCGTTGAATTGTGCAAAAAACTGTCTGGAACAAGCTGGATTTACTAAGTTCGAACACCTGAATCTGACCGATTTGGGCTTAATCAAGGGACAGTCAGCAGTCAGTGAGGAAAATATTCAGAAAGTAGTTGATGATAGTAAAACCAAACTATCAAGCAATTGAATAAAGGAATCGGCAAATGACTGCGGAAAAAACTAAAAAGAGCTTAAAAATGAATTCACTAAAATTAATTTTGCTGGTTATTGTGGCGACATTTGGAGTAATTTGCCTGGCGCAACAACCGCCGTGCAGTTACATAAGCGCCGTCTGTAATACTATCTTGGCTGTTGATGCAACAGGAATCAATAAAGGAACCACGAATAAAGCACTTAACGCAAAGTTACCCAGGTTGCTTGATCTTGGCGCGAAGAAATGTATTCCCTGCAAAATGATGGCTCCGATCCTGGAAGAGTTGACTAAGGAATATGCCGGAGTTATGGATGTTGAATTTATTGATGTATGGCAAAAAGAAAATGCGGAAAAGGCGCAAAAATATAACATTCAATCTATTCCTACTCAGATTTTCTTTGATGCTGACGGGAAGGAATTGTGGCGGCATGAAGGCTTTATTTCTAAGGAAGATATTTTTAAGCAATGGAAAACTCTGGGCTACGATTTTGAAAAAATAAAGAACGAAAAAGCTGCCGAAAAAAAATAATATCTATGAAACAAACCGTAAATATAATTAAAAATCTGCTGCTGATCTTTGTACTGGTCAGCATCGGTTTTGCATTTGGCAAATACAGCGCGGACAGGCAGCCGTCCGCTTTGCCGTCCGGCCATACTTCTGAAACTGTCAATGTGTATTATATGCATGCGACGTTTCGCTGCGTTACCTGTAATACTATTGAGAAAATGACCAGGCAGCTGCTGGAGTCGAAATATAAAAAACAGATGCAGGACGGCTCCATCATGTTTGCAGAAGTGGATTTCCAGAAGAACGAACAGATGGCTAAACAGTTTGACGTAATTTCCAGTTGCGTAGTTGTCGCAAGAACAAAAGATGGTAAAATAACTGTTTTTGAGCGTCTGGATAAAGTGTGGGAACTGCTGGGCAAATCTGATGAATTCAATGCTTATGTCAGTTCGGCTATTGATATACTTTTAACCACCGGAGGCGCAAAATGACCTGGTATATATTGGCCTCTGCGCTCTGGCTGGGTATCCTCACCGCAATCAGCCCTTGTCCGCTGGCGACGAACATTGCCGCGATATCTTTTATCGGGCGGCAGATCGGCAATTACAAGGGGGTACTGTCCGCCGGGTTTCTGTATACTTTGGGACGGACTTTTACTTATGTGCTGTTGGGTGCGGGAATAACCGCCGGATTGCTGGCAACCGGCGAAGTATCACGTTTCCTGCAAAAATATCTTAACGAGATACTTGGGCCATGCCTGATTCTGCTTGGTATGGTATTACTGAATATGATCGGCGCTGGTCTCTCTTTTGACCGGCTGCATCACAGAATGCATAAACAGGCTGAAAAAAGCGGAGTCTGGTTTGCTTTGCCGGTAGGCGCTGTTTTCGCGCTTTCATTTTGTCCGGTATCCGCCGGATTGTTTTTCGGCGCCTTGATTCCGCTGGCGGTGAAAAGCAACGATTACTTTATACTTCCGTTGATATACGGCTGCGGGACGGCGATGCCGGTTATTCTCTTTGCCTTTCTGATTGCGTTCGGCGGAGAATATCTCGGTAAAGCGTTTAATTGTCTGACCAGACTCGAACTTTGGTTCCGCTACACTGCCGGAGTATTATTCATTCTCGCCGGGATCTATTATTCTCTGACTCACATTTACGGCTTGAGTTTTTAATCGCTATTTGTTATATGAGTGTAAAATTAACGATTTACTAACATAGCAGCGCTTGCGAAAAACAGCGCCTGATGTATATTTAGTTATATAGCTAAATATAAAATCAAGGAATTTTGAAAGATGAATGATTTTGAAAAGACATTACAGGTGAACAAGGCCTTGGCGGACGGTAACCGGCTAAAGATTGTCGCGGCACTGCTGGAGTACGACGAACTGTGCGCCTGTATAATTACGGAATTTCTTGGCATTGCCGGCGCTACCGCCTCCCGCCATCTTTCCATACTGGTCAACTCAGGATTGCTGGCAAGCAGGAAAGAAGGGCGCTGGATATATTACCGGCTGAGCATCGCAGATAATCTTCTGCGGGCATGGCTCAAAGCAAGTTTGGATAATAAGACGAATTTAAAAGTCTTGGCTGAAATAGTTGCATCCCCAGTTGAAGATATTTGTAGAAAGCAGCGTGGAATCAGTTGCTGTCCCATAAATAAAAAATGACATGAGGTTATTAATGAATAAACTTAAAATTTTATTTCTTTGTACAGGCAATTCCTGCCGCAGTCAGATGGCTGAAGGCTGGGCTGGAAAACTAAAAAGCGATGTCATTGAGGCTTATTCGGCAGGGATTGAAATGCATGGGCTCAATCCGTATGCAGTGAAAGTAATGGCGGAAGCCGGTGTGGATATCTCCGGACATAAATCAAAACTGCTGACCGAATTGGATGGAATTGACTTCGACTATGTCGTAACCGTCTGTGGACACGCTCATGAAACCTGCCCGTTCTTTCCGGCCAAAGCCAAGGTTATTCATGTCGGTTTTGATGATCCGCCGAAACTGGCGAAAGATGCAAAAACTGAAGAAGAGAAATTAAACTGCTACCGGCGGGTAAGGGACGAGATTAAAAAATTCATAGATGGTTTACCCTCAACTGAAATCATAAAAAAGGAGAAAGAGTATGTCGGACAGTAGCAACAAAAAAAAGAAGTCTGGAATTCTGGCGGCGATTTGGGAGTCGATGACAAAGACCGGCGGCTGTTGCGGCTCCGGAGAAAGTTGCGGTTGCAATTCGAAGCCTGACAATGACAAGAATAAAACGGAAAAAAGCAAGGCGAAGAGTGATTTGCCGCCTGCCTCGGATTCCGTAAAAAAATGAAAAGATAATTGAATGAGCAATAATAATGAAAACCAGAATAGCAGATACCATGATATTATAATTTTATCCATTGTTCCGATGGCTGTCGCATTGCTGATTATTGCCAGCTGGATGCTTGCCCATTGGGAAATCGGACATTATTACATCAATGCGTCGCTTGCCATATTCGCTACGGTTTTCGGCGGTTTTCAAAGATTTATTGCCGGCTTCAAAGATATTTTTAAAGCAAAGATTACGGTCAATGTTTTTGTTGCAGTGGCCCTGATTGCAACGCTTGCCATCGGAGAGTTCAGGCCGGCTGCGATTATTGTCTTTATTATGGCTGCTGCCGGAGCACTGGAGTCCTACACTCTGGCAAAGACTCGTCGCAGTATCAGCGATCTTCTGGATTTTGCTCCGAAGATGGCGACAGTCCGCAAGGGGTGCGAAGAGGTAGCAGTACCGGTTTCTGAACTTCAGACAGGCGATATTGTCGTGGTCAAACCTGGTACGCGAATTCCGGTGGACGGTGTTGTGACCGCCGGAGCGAGCAGTGTCAACCAGGCTCCTATCACCGGCGAGTCCATGCCGGTTGATAAATTACCCGGCAGCAATGTCTTCAGCGGAACGCTGAATGAATCAGGCCGACTTGATATCCGGACGGAAAAGGTAGGTGAAGGCACTACTCTGGCAAAGATTGTTCACCTGGTGCAGGGGGCGCAGGACACGCGTGCGCCAATTCAGAATATTGCGGATCGTTTCACCACATGGTTTCTGCCGACTGTGATCGTCCTTGCGATTGTTGCGTTCGTGATTTCCGGCGATGTAAAGGTGGCAGTCTCGGTTCTGCTTGTCGCATGTCCATGTGCGTTCGCAATAGCTACGCCTACTGCTGTAACTGCTGGTGTTTCCAATCTGGCGCGCAGGGCGGTTCTCATTAAAGGCGGTATATTCCTTGAACTGGGACACAAAATAGATCACCTGCTAGTGGATAAGACTGGAACTTTTACATTCGGTAAACCCAAAGTAGTTGAAATTATTGCTTTTAACGGTTCGACTGAGGATGACGTTCTTAAAATGGCATGTATTGCCGAAAAATACTCTGAGCATCCGCTGGCACGTTCCATTCTGGCTGTTGGCAGAGAGCGCAAACTTGAGATTCCAGACCCTGACCATTTTGCAAGCGCAACCGGGATGGGCGTTGAAGCAAAATGGAATTCAAAAGGGATTATTGTAGGCAAATCATCCTTTTTGAAAGACTCCGGCATTGACTTGAGCGCTTCTGTTGAACGTGAAGTTGAGCTTCAATCGAAGAATGGACGCACTGCTGTTCTTATAGCATGCGGCACCCGTATTGCCGGTCTGCTGGCTATTGCCGATGAAGTTCGTCCGGAGATACCTGAAACAATTCGCTTGCTTAGAACAATGGGAATAAAAAAAATAACTATGCTGACCGGAGATCATCAGCAAGTTGCCGCCGCTGTGGCAGGAAAAATTGGAGTTGACGATTTTCAGGCCGGATTGCTGCCGGAGCAGAAGCAGGACTTTGTCAGAAAACTACAGAATGAAGGTCATGTTGTAGGGATGATCGGCGACGGAATTAACGATGCGCCTGCTCTTGCATTAGCAGATGTCGGTATTGCCATGGGCGCAGCCGGAACGGATGTGGCAATAGAAACCGCTGACGTCACTCTGATGAACGATAATATATCCGGCGTTGCAGATTTTATATGGATGTCGGGTAAGGTTCTGAGACGTATTAAGTTGAACATCTTTTTTTCCATAATTTACAATGTTATCGGCTTAGCGCTTAGTGTCATTGGATTAATGACGCCAATAGTGGCACTTATATTTCAGGAGGCGGGCTGCTTGACTGTCGTTTTCAGTTCAACGCTTCTGCTTTGGTCAAAACGAAAAATCAAATAACGAAAAGGAATAAAATCATGAATGATCTGTCAGAAAAAAGTAAATCTGTTGAAGAAAATGAGACCTGTTCGTCCGGGTGCAATTGCAATTGCGGAACGTCTTCGAGTAGTAAAAAATTAAAGATGGCGGTGTGCCTGATTGTCCTGCTGGCGGTGGCTGGTATTTTTATTTACAAGGCATCGCATACAAAACAAAACGTATCAAGTGACAGTGCAAAAGATGCCGGATTTGCTGTTACCCAGGTTGCGCCAAAGAGCATTCCGGTTAATAATGCTGAGGCGTCAGGAATAAAGACGGAAAAAAGGGTTGAAAAGATTGCGGTTACGGACACTCAGGC
This sequence comes from uncultured Lentisphaeria bacterium, assembly GCA_903863035.1. Classification (GTDB taxonomy): domain Bacteria; phylum Verrucomicrobiota; class Lentisphaeria; order Victivallales; family Victivallaceae; genus CAIPAT01. The sequence continues at coordinate 9,016 of CAIPAT010000233.1, read as the reverse complement.
GACAGTGAAAAATGACACGGCATCGGAAACAATCCAAATCAGCCGTAAGATCGGCGAATCTCTTGATTCGCTCAGTTCTCTGAACAAGGTGGCATTGAATCAGGACACCGTTTTCGTTTTTATTCCGGCGGCAAAGAACGAATTTGCAGATGATACGACGAAAAACGCTGTTATTGCTGCGCAACGTGACCTGAAGTCTAAAAATATTAATACTGGTTTATATACTCTGCCGAGCAGTTCACCTGATTACGCCTCACTCTCCGCTCAGGTGCAGGCTCCAGCCATTCTGGTCGCCACTAAGGGCAAAGGCATGGCGGTAGTCACCGGAGAAGTGACTGAGACCAAGCTGTTACAGGCGTATATGTCTTCGACACGGGGTGGAGGTTGCGGACCTTCGTCTGGAGGTTGCGGACCTTCGTCCGGCAGTTGTAACTAAGGAGTTATTTATGCTTGAATGTGTAACCAATACCTTGCAACAAGTGGCTTCGCAACCGCTGGGATTGCTGTTTGCCTTGATTCTGGGTACGGTAAGCGCCGCCACCAGCGCATGTTGTACCATCCCGGCTTTAGGAATAATGGTCGGCTATTCCGGATTACAGGCGAATGACAATCGTAAAACGGCGCTAAAATCTGCTTTGTTCTTTACCTTGGGAACGATTATTGCACTGATGATTGTTGGCGGCGTTGCCGGATTTATCGGTCAAGCAGCCCAGAGCAGTCTTGGACGGTACTGGCAGGTCTTTGCCGGTATCGTTGCTGTATTTTTGGGATTGGCTGCTCTGAATCTTCTGCCGTTCAAAATATCTTTTGGAAAACTACATGGCCTCGGCGGTAAACTTGGGAAATCCGGAGCGGTGCTGGCCGGATTGGTACTTGGCGGCATTGTTGCAGTCAGTTCGCTTCCGTGCAATCCTGGGATTTTTATTGTGATCGGAGCGGCGATTCTGCAAGGCAAAGTCATCTGGGCGATACTGATGCTGGCGATGTTCGCCATTGGTTTCAGTATTCCGCTGGGAGCCGTATTGCTGGGGGTGTCACTAGGGAAAGTTAGTATTGCCGCCAAAGGTGCTGATATTGTGATTCGATGGATATCCGGAACTATATTGCTGGTTGCAGGAATCTATTTTTTGATTATGTTCTAGAGAAAAAACAAAACAGGGAATTGTAAAAATGGTTAACGATGTTAAAAAAGATGAGAAAATTCATAATTACGTTAGAGATGCGTATTCCAAAATTGCGGTTAGTGAAAAATCTTCATGCTGCGGTACGAATACTTCGTGCTGCGGGATTGAAGATCCGGAGAAACTTGCCGCCGGCCTGGGGTATACCGAAGCAGAATTAGCTTCACTGCCGGAAGGTACAAACATGGGGCTTTCATGCGGCAATCCTACCGCAATCGCATCTTTGAAGTCAGGCGAAGTCGTACTGGATTTGGGTTCCGGCGGCGGCTTTGATGTTTTCATCGCGGCTGAAAAAGTCGGTTCGTCCGGCAAATCTATCGGGGTTGATATGACTCACGAAATGCTGATGAAAGCCAGAAATAGCATTAATCAATTTACCAATAGAACCGGACTGACTAATGTCGAGTTCCGGCTGGGTGAAATCGAACATCTGCCGATTGCGGACAACAGTATTGACGCGGTTATCTCAAACTGTGTTATTAATCTTTCACCCGATAAACCGCAGGTCTGGAAAGAAGTCTTCCGGGTGCTTAAACCGGGAGGCCGTGCCGCCGTGTCTGATCTGGCGTTGTTGAAAGCGCTGCCGGAAAATGTTGCGGAGTCAGTTTCCGCGCTTGTTGGTTGTATCGCCGGCGCGGTCTTGATTGATGAAACGGAAAAGATGATCAAAGATGCCGGTTTTACAGAATTTAAATTTGATAAGAAGTCTGGTTATATTGATAAAATGACTGAATGGAATGATCCATTGTATTGCGCGATAATCAAACTGCTGCCGAAAAATGAAAAACTCAGCGATTACATAACCAGCCTGAACATTTCTGTGATTAAAACTACGGAAGAAGGTAATGACGAGAAAACACAGGAATTGATTGCCATCGGGGCATCAGTTACGGCTCACTGCCAGCCGTGCTTTACTTATCACCTGAATAAAGCGAAAGAGCTGGGTTTATCTGAAGAGAAAATTAAAAACGCTGTCGCTGTAGGTGAATCTTTACAACGTGGTGCTGATTCATTCATGAGTAAGCATGTTAGAACTGCTCTTGGCAATTCAATCAGGAGCAGTTCCTGCTGCCTGGCAGGGGAGAGTGACGAGTCTAAGAAAAGCTGCTGCCAGTAAAATTAATAATTAAGGAGTTATATTATGGCATATCATGTCGCGCGCAAACTATCGTTTCTCGACCGTTACCTGACCTTGTGGATATTCGGTGCAATGGCAATTGGTATTGGTTTGGGATATTTTATCACCGGCGTCGAGGATTTTGTCAATATTTTTTCGGTCGGAACAACTAATATTCCCATTGCCATCGGCTTGATTCTGATGATGTATCCGCCTTTTGCCAAAGTCAGATACGAGGAGATGGGGGATGTATTCCGCAATAAGAAAGTACTGGGAATCTCTCTGATACAAAACTGGGTGGTCGGCCCGGTGCTGATGTTTGTGATTGCTATTGTATTTCTGCGCGGTTATCCGGAATATATGGTCGGGCTGATCATGATCGGTCTTGCCCGTTGTATCGCCATGGTCATTGTCTGGAATGACCTGGCTGACGGCGATACTGAATATGCTGCCGGACTGGTGGCGTTCAACAGTGTATTTCAGGTGTTGTTTTTCAGTGTTTATGCCTGGATATTTATTGCCGTCTTGCCGCCGTTGTTCGGACTCAAGGGAGTCGTGGTTGATTTCAGTATCGGCCAGATTGCAAAAACCGTTTTTATTTACCTCGGCATCCCGTTTCTTGCCGGAGCATTGACCCGTTTTATAGGAGTGAAGCTGGTGGGCCGCGAAAAATATCACGCTTCTTTTGTTCCGAAGATCAGTCCGATCACTCTGATTGCGCTGCTGTTCACTATTGTAGTCATGTTCAGCCTTAAAGGCAAATTGATCGTGCAGATCCCGCTGGATGTAGTCCGCATCGCGATTCCGCTGCTGGTTTATTTTGTAATTATGTTTTTAGTTTCTTTCTGGATGGGCAGAAAGGCCGGGGCAGGGTACGGCAAGACCACGACACTGGCGTTTACCGCCGCCAGTAATAACTTTGAACTGGCAATTGCGGTTGCAGTGGCGGTTTTCGGCCTTAATTCCGGAGCTGCTTTTGCGGCCGTAATCGGCCCGCTGGTTGAAGTCCCGGTGATGATCGGCCTGGTCAATGTCGCGCTGTTCTTCCGGAGCAAGTTCTGGAAATAGATTAATACAGGCATATCAATTGGGGGAATTGGCTTCCCCCCGTATGACTTAATCGATGGCGATGGCGATGCCGAATACCAGCAGTGACATATCCTTTGAGTTGCCAGGCATGATCTCGATGGACTTGATCATTTTTCCCGGATGCGAGTTCAACCATGTATAAGTCGGCAGGTTTAAGAACACCGATCCGCCGAGCGTGCCGAATAACCCATCAGTTTCGCGGCCAAGCGTCGGATCGTTGACGGCGGCAATATTCACTCGATACGCCAGCGGAATCACCGCTTTCGAGCCGTCAGCATATACAATCACATATGAGCCGGGACGGTGAACTAACCAATTCCATAAGACCATTCCTTTATCAAAACGCTATAATGTTCTATAAATACGAAAATGTCTGTATGCCGGGTTGATTTTTGTGCATAAGCTGATTATTATACATGAAATGTTAATCAACCGGGAGCAGGGGAATGGACAGAAAAAGAATTGAACTGGATAATTTTAATACCAATATTTTTAAGATTTTGAATAAAGGCTGGATGCTGCTGACCAGCGGCGATACCGGAACCGGCGCTGGCAATACCATGACCGTCAGCTGGGGATTCATGGGGACCATCTGGAATAAGCCGGTCGTGATCGCTGCCGTCAGGCCGCAGCGTTACACCCGTGAATTTATAGAGAAATACGGTAATTTTACGATCTGTTCGCTTTCCGAAGACAAGAAGGAATTGCTCAGTTTCTGCGGTGCCCACAGCGGACGTGATGTTGACAAAATTAAAGAATGCGGCTTGACCATGATCCCGTCGGAACATATTTCTTCGCCCGGTTTTGACGAAGCCGAGCTGATCATTGAGTGCCGAGTAACTTACAAAGATGAGTTCAAGGGCGAGAACTTCCTCGACAGGAAGATCATCTCGCAGTGCTATCCGGATAGCGATTTTCACCACATCTATTTCGGCGAAGTCGTGAACATCTCCGGAACTGATAAATATATTGCGTAATTTTAAAGCTGAGAGACGATTATGAGTATGCCGGTAACGACGACTTTTACGATTGAAGGGTATCGCATCAAGGAGTACAAAGGTGTTGCCCGCGGGATTATTGTGCGTTCGCCGACGATTGCGCAGGGGATCATGGGCGGGTTGAAGAACATCATCGGCGGCAATATCGGCTCATATACCGAGATGTGCGAGCAGGCCCGGCAGCAGGCGTATGATCTGCTGCTGCAGCATGCACGGGAAATGGGGGCGAATGCGATTGTCGGGATGCGTTACGATGCTTCAGAGGTGGGTGTTCAAAATTCCAGCACTGAAGTACTCTGTTACGGCACTGCCGTAGTCATTGAGCCGGAAAATAAATAGAAACTATCACAGGGGAGAGATGATTATGAAAAAGTTGCTGCTGGCTGTTCTTATTGCCTTGAGTTTTGTCTCCGTTCGCGCTGCTACCTACCAATTAAAAATATCGCCGGAAGATGCTTTTACGGTTAGCGATAACAATGACTGGAGTGTTTCTGTAACCAGACTGCAGGTTCTGAAACTGGCGGAAGTCACGGTGACGCCGAAAGATAAGAAAAGTTTCCTGCTGATGCTCTACTTTATGCGCGATACTGAAGAGCGCGGACAATTTGATACTCCGGAAAAAATGAAGATGGCAGTGATGGAGTCCAGCCAGAAGTATGTCCTTGACTCTGTCGAGAAAAAGGTAAATCTGGAGAAGATCGATATTAAGGGTTCATACGGGTTCAAGGCGTGTTTTACCGATTCCGATCTGGCGAAACAGAAAGATGTTCCTGTTCCTGACGGGCAATTTATGTATCTGGTACGAGGCATGATCCGCTTATCCGGGGATACCGCGCTGGGATTCCGGCTTTGTACAAACGACCTGAATTCGGCAGAAACTAAAGCAATTGAAAAATATATTCTTTCATTCATCAAAGTCATTGGATCGTGAATGAAGTTCTAACGTTAAAATAATAAGGTAGAGTAAATGAGTATAGCCATTTTCCCCGTTCCGCGAAAAGTTGTTTTAAGCAATAAGACTGTAATTATTGCCGACAGTGAATGGGTTTGTTTTTCAGATGATTTTCCCGTGGTTTTAAAAAAGCATATCTGCGATTTTTCCGTTGAAGCTGCCCGTATTCTGGCACAGCCGGTAAAGATGATTGCCGGCTGTCCGTCCGCCGGCAAAGTATTGCTCTCGATCAGGAAGTCAAAAAATGTTGTTCCGCAGGGCTATGAGTTGACGGTGAGCAAAGACGGCGCACTGCTGGAAGCATCGGACGATGCCGGAATTTTCTATGGCTTACAGACGCTCATTCAGATTATAAATGAACACGGGGTCAAGCTGCCGTGCTGCAATATCAGTGATTATCCGGATTTTAAAAACCGCGGCGTTATGCTTGACGTCAGCCGCTGCAAAGTCCCGACTATGAATTCAATGCTGGCATATATTGACATGCTGGCGAAAATGAAGCTGAATCAGCTTCAGCTCTATATGGAACACTCTTTCGCATTTTCCGCACATGAAACTGTGTGGCGTGATACGTCGCCTTTCACGGCTGAAGAAATTATCCGGCTGGAGGCATATTGCGCTGAAAGGTTTATTGAACTTGTTCCGAACTTAAACTCTTTCGGGCATTTTGAACGCTGGTTGAAGCATCCTGAATACAAGCATCTGGCGGAATGCCCGGACGGCTACGAAAGACATAATGGTACTTGGTCAGAATGCGGAATGACTTTGAAACCTCATGCCGATACTTTAAAATTTCTGAACGGTCTTTATGCTGAATTCCTGCCCAATTTCAGCAGTAAATATTTTAATGTCGGTTGTGACGAAACCTGGGAACTCGGGCGGGGATGGAGCAAAAAACTTGCTGAAAAAACCAGCAAAACACGCGTCTATCTGGATTTTCTGCTAAAAATTCACAAGCAGGTTGGCAAATATGACCGAAAAATGATGTTCTGGGGAGATATTATTCTACACGAGCCGGAACTGATTAAGGAGTTGCCGAAAAATGTTATTGCGTTGAACTGGGGCTACGAGGCTACTCACCCGTTTAACGAGCAATGCCGTCAGTTCGCGTCGTCCGGCATTCCGTTCTATGTCTGCCCCGGCACTTCCAGTTGGGGCTCGTTGACCGGGCGCACTTCCAACTGTATCGCGAATCTGGCTAACGCCGCTGAACACGGTATAAAATACGGCGCTGAAGGTTTCCTTAATACCGACTGGGGCGATAACGGACATCACCAATATCTCCCGGTAAGTTACCTGGGAATTTTGAGCGGAGCTTGTTACTCATGGTCATACAAAGCCAACCGGAATGCGGATTTTGTGAATGGACTCAACTCGTTGTGCTTTAAAGACAGCTCCGGCATACTGGGGAAAACTTTTTTTGAACTGGGCAAAGTGCTTGAGCATATCAAAGCCAGACCGGGCAATTCTACCGTATTCAATCAGTTGCTGTTCTCCAAATTCGATGGCAAGCCGGATGAATTCCTTAAAGATATCGAAGTTCCGGCATTGGAAAAATGTATTGCGGATTTCGACCGCCTGGATGCACAGATTCCGTTGGCGAAGCCGGGAGTGCCGGATGGCGATCTGGTTAAAGCCGAACTGCGCAATGCTATCCGGATGGCGCGGCATGCCGCGGCTAAAACCATTGCTTTCATACGCCGGAAAGATGAATATCTTCCACTCAAACATGATCTGGAAACAATCAAGCGGATTCATGAGCAACTCTGGCTGTCCCGCAACCGCCCTGGCGGTTTAAAAGAAAGCTCGGATCATCTGATCAATACTTTGTCCTCTTTGGAATTGCTGCGCAAGTAAAGAAAGTGGCCGGCGCGGCCTCCCGCTTTTCAAGACGGAAGGCCGGCCGCAGAGCTAAACTACTTTTAATTTTCAAACAACTTCAGACAACCGGCTAAGGTTGCCGCTGGACAGCCGTCCGTCCCGGACGGCGCTGCAACAAACACATTTTGGACACCCTGCAAGCACATTTTGGACACTCTGTCTGCATAACTTTTTCATGGGACTTATGGGGAGCTTGGACTTTTCCACAGTCCGTTTTGTCCGTTGCGTACGTTTCAGTCCCCCATCTTGGACTCCATACACACTTCCCGCATTCGCGGGAGAATGCCTGGCCTGTGCAACTGGTTTGGGAGTACTGGGAAGTCTGGATGTATTTTCTGGTTTCATACTTTCCACTTGGCCCCTTTTCTCTCCCGCAGTCGCTGGACCCGCAAGCGGGGCAAAACCCTCAACTCCCGCGAAGCGGGCTTTCCCCATTTTGGACAATATGCTTGCTGGACTGTTTTGCCCGCGTGTACGATGTGAACTTAACCGGCTGCGCCGGGACTTCTTTGTAATGTAGCGCGGGCATTCCTGCCTGCGAAATGTCAGACAGGAATGTCTGACCTACATTAACTAAATACAAATTACTATACGATCCAGTTAAGTTTCTCGTCAATAAATGATCCCGCGCCTGCGGGATCATTTTGGATCCCGCAGGCGCGGGAGACACTGTCTGAACACAAGACCACCTGGGGTTGTCCAGCAACTCGGAGACTTTAGAGCCCCGTTGATCTTAATGTTTTTGTTTCCCAGTTTTCTCAAACTTTAGAACTCCGCGAATTTAGAATTCTAGAACTTCCTCTTTCACTCCGAGCCGTTAGATAGTCGTTGAGCATAATGTTTTTGCATCTGCTTTCCAATTTTCAACTTTTCTCTCCCGCATTCGCTGGATCCGCAAGCGGGGCAAAATCCTCAACTCCCGCGAAGCGGGCTCCATCCGGAGACTTTAGCCTGGATTATTCATGAAAAATGGATGAAAGACGAAAATATGCTCAAAAAGAAAGATTTTGACGATGCCGCAATCGTAGCAGCGCTACGGCGAGGACATCGGCAAATACTTTACTTTGAGCAGATTGCAGTATTTCGCCATAAGTTTATGAATTATTCAGGTTAGAGACCAGTTGAACAGAAACGGTTATAATTTTCAAACAACTTGGACATTCTGGACAGCCATGTGTAGAATGTTTTTCTTGGAGGGTTGCGCTCTGTCGCAACCTTTTCCAAACACGGTTACGATCCCGCACCTGCGGGATAACCATCCCAAACCCCATTTTGGACACCTTACAGACTCATTCTGGACACCATTGAGCAGAATGTCTTTTGCTGTTTCTGTGCCCATTCTGACTCCTGTCTCCTGACTTCTGGCTTTTTACACATTTTGGACAGTTCTCTGCAGAACGCTTTTAATTGTAGCGCTCTGCGAGAGGAGTTTCGATCCCCCGTCCGGCACGGACGGGACTACAACAAACACGTAACACGTAACACTTAATACATAGCACTTAGCACGTATCCATTCACCAGTTACCATTCACCAGTCACCAGTCACATTCTCTACACATTTTGGACAGTCATCCGGAGACTTTAGATAGTCGTTGAACGTAACGTTTTGTGTTTTCCATTTTCAATGATTACCCCCCCATTTTGGACATCCGACACCCTTCCCGCATTCGCGGGAGACAGACCTTATGCAGGAGGTGTCTCAAAGTAGGGCGGTTTTGCCAAAACCGCCTCGTGAGCCAGTTTCGGCGAAACTGGCCTACTTAAACCTCCGCCTGCTCACTCCACTCCGAGATTCTGG
>CAIPAT010000232.1 GCA_903863035.1 uncultured Lentisphaeria bacterium | reverse complement strand
GTAATACCTAACACGTAACACGTAACACGTAACACGTAACACGTAACACGTATTTCACACCATTCACCATTCACCATTCACCATTCACCATTCACCATTCACCATTCACCAGTGCTTATAAATAAAATCGTTAAATGTAGTTTGTCCGAGATTTAATCGTAACACGTAATACCTAACACGTAACACGTAACACGTAACACGTAACACGTATTTCACACCATTCACCAGTCACCAGTCACCATTCACCAGTCATGTCTTTTTACTATTAGTGATTCTGTCAACAGGAACGGAGAAAATATGCTCAAAAACGCGATAAAATGCATTTTTGAAATTCGGGCTTTTTTTGGGCAAAAGCGATGAATGCCGATTTAACAGGGCTTGTTTGCAGCAGATAAATCTTTTGTGGTGAAAATGAAATGGTTTTCGTAACCCGTAACTCCACTTTTTTTTTGAAGAACATACGAAAAGCATCTTGAATGGTACCTTGAACGGTACATATTATTCAGATTAATATATAGACCTTGAAGCATGGACATGGAATGAATCATAATAGTACTGATATAGAATCCCGCCGCCGGGACGCGGTTGTGTCTAAACTGGATATCGCCATTCCCGTGGAGGCGGTCAAAGTATGAAAATGGAACTGCCGCGTTCGCTAACTCTTTTCTACAAGGTCATTACGCTCGTTAGTTCGCCCGCATGGGCATGTTGCGCTGAATATCCAGAGGAGGCCATGACATGAAATCCGCTGACTTAGAAATTATGCTCCAGGAAGGTGAAGGGGCAATGCTGGAGTACAAAGAAAGCCTTTCCGCTTCATTCTCCCGCGAACTGGTGGCATTTGCCAACACCGCTGGCGGCAGGATTCTGCTTGGAGTCCGGGATGACGGTACGGTAAAAGGAATCGCCGATACCAATGAATTTCGCGCCCGTATTCAGGACATCGCCCGCAACTGTGATCCGCCGGTAAAAATCCTGTTGCATCATATTGGCAGGGTGACTGTGGTTACGGTCCGCGAGAGTGATGCAAAGCCGGTGCAGTGCAGCGACGGCTTCTTCTGGCGGCAGGGCGCAGTAACGCAAAAACTCTCCCGCGAGGAGATTCGCAATATCTTCCAGCAGGTTGGAGCCATCCGCTTCGATCTGTCCATCTGCCATAGTTTCCGCTATCCGGATGATTTTGATCCGGACAAATTCAGCCACTGGCTGGAGCAAAGCACGATCACCAGGGGCGGTTCGGTGGAAGATATCCTGGTGAACATCGAGGCGGCTGAACGCTCCGGAGGCAAGTTGGTTTTTCGCAATGCCGGAGTGCTTTTCTTTGCCCGTGAGCCGCGGCGGTTCTTCAATCAAGCCTATGTCACCTGTCTGCTGTTCAAAGGAACGAGCAAGGTGCATGTGCTGGACCGTAAAGATTTTGCCAATGGCGTTGTTGCCGACATCGAAGACAGCCTCCGTTTCATCGAGCGCAACACCCGGACGGCTTACCGGATCGAGAAGCTCCAGCGCGAAGAACTGCCGCAATATCCAGTGGCCGCCCTGCGCGAAGCCATCACCAATGCCGTCATGCACCGCTACTGGTTTATCGACGGGGCCAATGTCTTTGTCGAGATTTATGAGGACCGCATCGAGGTCTCCAGCCCCGGCGGTCTGCCAAGCGGGATGTTGCCCGAGGATCTAGGAAGCAAAAGTGTACGCCGCAACCCGCTTATTGCAGATCTGCTGCACCGTATTGCTTTCATTGAAAAGGCCGGTACTGGTATTCGACGGATGCGAGAAGGCGCCAGAGAACAGGGATACCCCGAACCTGAGTTTTCCGCGAATGTTTTTTTTACCGCGGTGTTCCGGCCGCTTCCGGCGATGAGCGAGCAGGATATTCCTAGGTCCGGGCCGGCGCAGGCCCATGATGAGGCCCATGAGGCCCATGATGAAGCCCATGAGCCCATAAACATTATAGATTCCCTGTTGCTGAAAGCGTGCGCCAGTGAACCGCAAAGCACGTCTGATCTGCTCCAGTGCCTGGGTTATAAAACGCGGACAGGCAATTTCAAGGCGGCCATCAGCCATTTATTGGCTCGTGGTTATCTGGAAATGACTATTCCTGACAAACCGCGAAGCCAGAAACAGCGGTACCGCATCACCGCCAAAGGCCGCTTTAAACAATAACAGAAGGATGGACAAAATGGGGGCGACATTGTTTCAATTGAGAATCACGTTAAAGAATTGCCATGTGAAAATATGGCGCAAATTCGTGGTTCCAGCCGATATCAAACTTGATAAACTGCATCGGGTAATCCAGACGGTAATGGGCTGGACCGACAGCCACCTGCATGAGTTTGTAATCGGCGGCGAGCGCTTCGGCGTTCCAGACCCGGAGGATGACTGGGACGAAGAGATCATTGCCGAGAAAAAATGCCGGCTCGACCGCATGCTTTCTCCAGGATTCAAACAGTTCAAATACGTTTATGACTTTGGCGACGACTGGGAACATGTGATCAAAGTTGAATCGCTCGATTACCGGAACGAATCCGGCCGGACTATTTTCTGTGTTGACGGCCGGGGAACCTGTCCGCCGGAGGATGTCGGCAGTACGCCGGGATATGAAGACTTCTGCGCCGCCATCAACACCGCAGGGCATCCGGAACACGAGGAGATGAAAGCCTGGGTCCATGGCTGCGGTTATCCCGGGACGGCGGTCTGGCCGGATGGTTTTAATATTGATGAGGTCAATGAAAAACTGGCGGCAGGCGGGTAACCTGTCCGCAACCTTAAGGGAAAATTTCCCTAATTCCCTAAGGAGCTGTCAAGAAATAAACTTGACAAGTCTCGCGAAATATCCTGAAATGATTTTGGGAATTGCCGGAGAGGAGCATACCTTCAGGTATGTAACGAACCGGAAAACCCAAAGGCATTCTGGAGAAGCGCGAAGATGTAAAGGTTATTTCTTTACGGCTCCTAAGGTCTGCCTGACGCACAAAGAAAAACTCCAGCAGACACAAATCTGTGCACGCTGGAGTTCAAATAGTACTGTACCGGATCATCAGATCTTGGCGGCGGTATAATCGGATTTGCTGACAAACGCGGTCAGGCTGCGGCCGTCTTTGGTCACAGCCTTGAAGGCATAACGTTCCTTGCCCTTGGTACCGTAGACAACTTTCCTGGTTACATCCGCTTGAACTTTTGCCTTTACCTTCACGTCGTAGAATGAATGCTTCATCTGACCATTCTCCTTTAGATTTGTTATTGCCCGCTCCGCCTGAGCAGGCTGACTGGATAAAAAGTAGCCGTTAAACTATTTAATGCAAGCACAAAGCATAAAGAAAAGGTAACGGTAACTTTCATGCTGAAAGACGCGGTCCTGATCATTTTCTCCGCCATCCCGGTTGATTTATCCTATTATGGCAGTATTTTCAGCGGCTGACAAATATATTTAAACCGACCATGCGCTTTAATATGCTCAGGAGCACAGTTGAACCGGAGGAACCGCAGATGATGAAGAATAGTGGCGAGATCAAACTTAAGAAAAGCCTTCACGGCAACGGCAGCGGCACGGAAAAGCTGAATCTGCTTAGACAGCGTTATGCTAAATGCATCAGTATAAAGAAAGAACTTGTCGACGCAGTGAAGCAATACCGCAATGACGCCGAGCAGGGTGATGCGGAAGCGCAATATCATCTTGGCTGCTGCTATCAATTCGGTGACGGCATAATAAAAAATAAAGCTGAAGCGGCAAAATGGTTGCGTAAAGCTGCCAGGCAGGGTTACGGGCAGGCCCGGGGACTGCTTGAAATCATAAAGCACCAGAAATGAAGGAACCAGGTCAATGACCAAGCGTGATTTTGTGGAAAAGATAGCCAGGGCGACCGGCCTGCTCCAGCAGGATGTGACTTTAGTGGTGCAGCGATTACTGGACACCATAGCGGATGAAATCGCCGCCGGACGCACTGTCGAGCTGCGCGATTAACGACTGATAGTGTTATTTTCCATATTTTGCTGCGATTTGAATAGTGTTACAAACTTAGACTGCAACAATGAAAGTCAATTGATTACAAGCCATCTTCGCTGATTATCTGCGTTCCCTGAAACAATATATTTTTCTGAAAAATGAATATTTCCCTTAAAGGAAATATTGTATTATCAAGAAATTGAGGTATTATTTTCTTGTAAATTAATAATTTCTCATTGGGGAAAATGTAGGTTTTTATGAAAATATCAGAAATAGACTTTGCAACGCATTGGACTCCCGGCAGCATGTTTCTGCCTCCGCTGAAAGTCGGGACGGTTCAACCTTTTGGAGTCCGGGAGCGGGGTGAAGCCCTGCTTGAACTGGAATTGCCTAAAGAGAAAAAGACTTTCCGGTTCATCGTCGAAATCAAATCGTCTAGTACACCTTTAACAGTAAGGACAGCCATCAGCATGATATTGGACTGTGTCAGCCAGGCGGCGTTGAGGAATAACGATATCCGGTATCCGATGATAGCCGTTCCGTATTTGAGCCCGGCTAATCTGGCGGAGCTTGAAGATCGGGAAGTAAGCGGAATTGATCTCTGCGGCAATGGGATTGTGATTATTCCGGAACGGCTGTTGATAATTCGAAGCGGACAGGAAAATCAATATCGCGAAAGCAGGTCCCTTGTGAATCCATATTCAGGAAAATCAGCTCTGGTAGGACGGATGCTGCTTGAGAAACCGGAATGGGAGAGCCTCAATGTACTGGTTGAAAGCATTAATGCCGGCGGGGGTGAGATTTCAGTGCCGCAGGTATCCAAGGCCCTGGATACTCTTTGCGAAGAGTTGATTGTATTCAAAAAACAAAGATCAATCAAACTTGTAGAAAGAATACGCCTTCTGGATAATCTGTCGAAAAACTATAAAAAAACTAAACCTGATTTCTGTCTGGCTTTGCGGCTGGAACCAAAAACAGAATGGCCGCAACGCCTTAAAAAGGCAGGTGTCCGCTGGACGGTTTCCGGCGAGTCTTCCGCAAAACGTTATTCATCGCTTGTCGAAAGCGGTCCGCTGCGGATTTACGTCTCAGACATAAAGAAGGCCCTGGACTGTCTGGGCGGACGCGAGGAGCCGGTTCGCAATTTTGCCGATCTGGACTTATGCCAGACTGGTGATCCTTGTGTATTCTTCGATTCAAAACCGGATGATAGCGGCATGGTCTGGTCATCGGTATTGCAAACATATTTGGAACTCATGGATGGCGATGCCCGGCAGCGGGACGCCGCTCTCCTGCTTCGTGAACAATTATCAAGGGTATGAAAATGACTGATATTTCAAACGATTCGTTATGGGAGTACTTCGTGCCGGTCTGGCGTAAACTGGAGGAACTGGACTGTAAAGCCTGCCTGATAGGCGGTTATGCTCTTGCATTGAAACAGCGCTGGCTTATTGCCCCCAGAGAGGCAACACTCATCGGCTATGAGAAATGGCCTGCTTTGCGTGTCACACAAGATCTGGACGTTGTATTCCCTATAAAAATAATCGGTGATCAGAAGAAAAATCCTGCAATTCACTCTATTCTTTCAAGTTTGGGATGGATTCCTCTCCCCCCGCATGAAAACTGGACGTATGCCAAAAATGAAATCAAGTTTGAAATACATACGCCGGTTCCGCCGCCCGAAGAAGTTTCTGTAACGGCTGATGCCCGCCGGGTCAAACCCAGGCCTAAACCGCATACGGGGGAGTCTATTCATGGCGCGCCGAACTCTGAAGCTGTCGGCTTTGATATTTTTCCCACGGAGTTTTCCTGTCCTTCTCCTGATGAAACAGATTCTGTTCTAATCCGAATTCCCAATCCGCTGTCGCTCTGCATGATGAAAATTATCTCGGCAGAGGATCGTTACCGGAAATCCCTGGACGAGAAAAATCCAGAGGCGAAAAGGGAACTGCAATTAAGGCATGCACGGAAACACGCCGGCGATGTCGTGCGCACCATTGCCATGACGCTGCGCTCTGAAAGGGATAAGATGGATGAAGTTCTGGCAGGGCTAAAGCTGCACAAGCCTTTTAAGAACGCTTGTGAAATATTTCAAAAACGATTTGTTGCACCGGATGGATGGGCCCGATTATTCTTAAGAACTATGCAATGGGAAGCGGATGATGTTAACTCAATCATTGATTTCTTATCAACGCATTTTTCAATGAACAATGAATAATTAATAATTAACCTTTGCCGCGCGACTCTGCTTTGAACTCCGCGAAACTTTGCGGTTAAATGTTTTCATAGTTCCCGTTTTTTAAATTTCAACTATTTGCGCCTCCGCGCCTTTGCGTTAAATCATCCCCGGTTTTTCACCATTCACCATTTACTATTCACCTGTCATGAGTAAGTATTTTTGTCAACCGGAATTGTGAAATCATGCTCAAATAAGGCGGACAATAACTTTTTGCCCGCCTGCTCCAATGAGCCCTTTATGAGCCGTTTGTCTGATTGAATCCTTTATGAGCCCTTTGAGCCCTTTATGAGCCGTTTGCGGGAAAGCACATAGTACGTCCCTTTTCCAGTTGTTCCAACCTTGGTCAAGACCCCTTTGGTTGCAAGTTCGTCGAGATGCCGCGACGCCGTTGGCTTCGATACCCCAAACTCCTCCTGATACTCCTTATTGGCGATTTTTCCTTTACCTTTAAGTAATAAAACGAGTCTTCGCTCTTGTTCATTCACTCCCATCTCCGCCAGTACTTCGTCAGTCAGCCAGTCGCGCCAGATCGTCACCACAAAAAATCCGGAACGCTGTTCGAAGGTTGGTTCTGGCAGCTCGGCTTCGCGGCATAGTTCAATCATAGTCTGGGTGCCGGACCCGGCACGTTCGATGTAGCGGGCAAGATAGAGCGGTTCGGCTATCATCGGATTGTTTGGCACGGAGGCATGATCATGGCGTAGGTCTTCCAGCACCAGCGTACCGGGCAAATGCCCCGGATTCCATACCTCAAGCCGGTCGGCAAAGAGGCGCACTTCCACGGAAGCATTGCTGTGATAATCGCGATGGGCAATGGCATTGACTATGGCTTCGCCAACAGCATCGGGCGGCAGTTCAAAAGTAGCAGGGGCGATATTACTCTCGGCACGGGTGCCGACAGACCGGTTGATTTTGGACAGCACAAACTCGCGGGCCTGATCGGCTTGTTCAAAAATATCGCCACCGTAGACCTGTTGTGATGCGAATGGACGCCGGTATTCCGTACCGTAGCAGTGGATGCATTTGGTTTCGGCAGTCCGATAATATTTCTGCGGGTTGGCGCTGAAAAGCAGCACGGCAGCATTGGTCGGCTGGTTGTTTTCTATCAGATTCAGGTGTGTCAGCAGTGCTTTGGTGGCAGTGCTGGCCTTGAGCGGAAATCTGCGTTCGCGCCGGGCGGTTTCCAGAAACCAGTCAATACGCTTACGGGAAAGCTCTTTCATCGTGACCCCGTCACAGGCGGACGTGTCAAACGGCGGAACAAGTAATGCTCCGCTCCGTTTGAGATGGTCAGCGAGACTGGCATGTACTTCGGAAGTGAGTGCGCTGAAATCCTAAATCCGGCGACGGATCAGTTCGCCGCTGGCTTTGTGAATCAGCTTTTTCATAGCTGGGTCGCGCCTGGATTCGTCCGATCCCCAGACATAGACCAGCCGTGTTTTATGATGTCGCGTAGCATAATCGTATTCCCGCTCTGTGGGGGATATGCCTTCCGAGTCCACGCTGCCGTATTCATAACCGAGCAGCCCCAAATAAATGTCGCAACGTTTAACTGCTTCCAGATATACTTCATCCGCACGGCGATCACTGGCCGGTAGTTCTTCAAAGAGGAAGACTTCGGAAATGAAGTGCTGTAATATGGCCTCGCCCATCAGGAAAGTTTTTAAATCCCGACGGACGTGTTCAAATTCTTTCAGGACGCTGCTGATAAAAATTTTCAATCTGACGGCAGACATTCAATCAATCCTTATTTTATGCAAGGAATTCGATCATTATTATTATTCTGTAATTCGCCTTTGACTAAGCGAACTGAATAAAAGTAGCCGTGAAACCGAGTAATGCAAGCTAAAAAAATCAGTTTCAATCACTGTCTGGCATCGGTATGCGCATCCGTAACATTCTTCGCGCCGTCGTCAAGCGGCTGACCGGATCGTTCAGAAACCAGTTGCTCCCGGAAATGGCGACCTTGCCCCGCCGTCCACATACGTTTAGTGAACTCGTCTTGATTCACCCGTCCGTAACTATTTACAGGGATGGACAGGATAAACAGGATAAAAACATGGTCAGCGAATGTTTGCGCTTCACGCAAATATTTGCTGATTAGTCTTTACTCCTTTCGTGCTTTTAGTGCTTTTCGTGGTGAAAATGTCTTTTGCGCCTTACTCCTTACTCCTCACTCCTCACTCCTCACTCCTCACTCCTCACTCCTCACTCCTCACTCCTCACTCCTCACTCCTCACTCCTC